>JAFSET010000066.1 GCA_017435615.1 Oscillospiraceae bacterium
AAGCTTTATTCATTTATGGTGTCAAAGGATATTGGGGACCTAAAATAATAAATAATCATTATTTTCAGGCCGGAACGTGTCCTTTGGGTTATCCAACGTACACCCTTGCATTTTGAGATTGCCACGCCACTTAAGCGCACTGGCTCGCAATCTTCACGTGTTTGCACACCACTATGAACGAAAGACCCTCTCAGTCACGGCTGCGCCGTGCCAGCTCTCCCAAAGGGAGAGCGTGTTTAGGTTTCTGCAACGTCATCACCCTCTCCCTTTGGGAGAGGTGGCAGCCCGAATGGGCTGACGGAGAGGGTACTTCCATAACAATGACACAGGGAGGACGGGTTGCCACGCCATGTAGGGTCGCCTCCCGAGGGACGGGAAACCCGTCCCCTACAAGCTCGCAATGACACATCGGTAGGTTTTCGCAAAATTTGATCGGCTCGATAAATTGGGATTTAAAGAAGCGGCCTGGGAGCGATATGCTCCCGGGCCGCTTTGCTCGTTATCAAATTTTAGTAGTGAATAGGCTGGGTGTGCCAGATCTCCTCGGCGTACTGCCGGATGGTACGGTCGGAGGAGAACTTGGCACCGCTGGCCACGTTCATCAGGCACTTTCTGCCAAAGGCCAGCCGGTCCGCATAGTCCCGGTTTGCCTGGAGCTTCGCATCCAGGTAGGAGGCGTAGTCCAGCAGCAGGAAGTAGTGGTCTGCCTTGTGCCAGTGGGTGCCGTCCAGCAGAGCGTGGTACAGATCCTGCTGATCGTCATCGGTGGGAACGGTACCGTCCACCAGGGTGTCGATGGCTCTGCGCAGGTGGGCATCCGCGTCGTAAATGCCACGGGGATAGTAGCTGTCCTTGCAGGCGTTGATCTGCTCCACAGTGGCGCCGAAGATATAGTTATTCTCCATGCCAGCTTCCTTGACGATCTCCACATTGGCACCGTCCAGGGTGCCCAGGGTCACAGCGCCGTTGAGCATCAGCTTCATGTTGCCGGTGCCAGAGGCTTCTGTGCCTGCAGGAGAGATCTGCTCGGAGATATCTGCCGCCGGGATAATATGCTCGGCGTAGGAGCAGTTATAGTTCTGCACGAAGATCACCTTCAGCTTGTCGGAGACCGCCGGATCGTTGTTGATCATAAAGGCAATGCGGTTGATATAGCGGATAATGGCCTTGGCCCGGGCATAACCGGGTGCGGACTTGGCACCGAACAGGTACACCGTGGGCTGGAAGTCAGGCAGCTCGCCGTTTTTCAGCCGGAAGTAGATGTCCACAATAGACAGAGCATTCAGAAGCTGCCGCTTGTACTCATGCAGCCGCTTGACCTGCACATCAAAAATGAAGTCCGGGTTCAGCTCGATGCCCTCCTGCTTCCGCAGGACCCGGCAAAGCTGCTCCTTCTTCTGCCGCTTGATGGCGTTGAACTGACGGATCATATCCTCGTCGATCATGGGCTTGAGCTTGCTCAGCCGGTCCAGATCACCCAAAAAGTCTCCGCCGATGCGGTACTTGATCATTTGGGTCAGCTCCGGGTTGCACAGGCCCATCCAACGACGGGGAGTAACACCGTTGGTCTTATTCTGGAACCGCTCCGGATAGGCGGCATACCACTGGCGGAACAGATCATCCTTCAAGATTTGAGAGTGGATCTCCGCCACGCCGTTGACATAGCTGCCCACATACACGCTCAAATTCGCCATATGGGCGGTATTGTCCCGGACGATGAACAGCTCCGGATGCTCGCTTCTCAGCTTCTCGTCAATGCGCAGGATAATATCCACGATCTCCGGCACCACGCTGCGCAGCAGGTCCAAATTCCACTTTTCCAGGGCCTCACCCATAACGGTGTGGTTGGTGTAGGAGAAGGTCTTCTGCGCGATGTCGAAGGCCTGCTCAAAGTTCATGCCCTCGGCCATCAGCAGCCGGATCAGCTCCGGGATGGACATAGCCGGGTGGGTGTCGTTCAGCTGAACGGCATAGTAATCGGCAAAGTGGCTCAAATCGGAGCCGTGGGCGGACTTGTAGGTTCTGAGCATATCCTGCAGGGACGCAGAGGACAGCACATACTGCTGCTTGATCCGCAGGCGCTTGCCCTCCCAGGTGGAGTCGTTGGGATACAGCACACGGGTGATATCCTCAGCCTTGTTTTTCTGAGTCAGGGCACGCAGGTAGTCCTGATCGTTAAAGGCGGAGAAATCCAACTCCTCCTCAGCCTCGCACTGCCACAGACGCAGCGTGCCCACATTCTTGGTGCCGTAACCGATCACCGGAACATCATAAGGAACAGCCAGCACCGTATGGTCCGGGAAGGACACCTTGACGGTGTGGTTATACCGGCGGTAGGACCAGGGGTCGCCGTACTTGGCCCAGTCATCCGCGGCCTCTACCTGAGAGCCGTTTTCATCAAACTTCTGCTTGAAAAGGCCAAAGCGGTAGCGCAGGCCGTAGCCGGACAAAGGAATGTTGGTGCTGGCGGCAGAATCCAGGAAGCAGGCTGCCAGACGGCCCAGGCCGCCGTTACCCAAGGCAGCGTCCTCAATGTCCTCCAAAATGGACAGGTCCACGCCCCGGTCAGCAAACAGCTTCTTCATCTCATCCAAAATGCCCATATTGTACATATTGGAATATACCAGCCGGCCGATCAGATACTCAGCAGAGAAATAATAAGCCTTTCTGTGGTGCATTCTGATACGCTTGCTGCTGTTCCAGTTTTCGCTGATGGCCATCATCACCGCCTGACCCAGTGCTTCATGAAGCTCCTGGGCAGTGGCGTCCGTCAGGGAAACGTCGTAGGTATATTTGAGCTGTGCTTCTGTCCATTTCAAAATGTTCAGACAATCATAATTCATAGTTGATGTTCTCCGTTTCTATGGGTTATCTGTATAGGATATTATATGCGGCCGTACAGGGTAGTCAGCTTCAAAATTTTTGCCGCCAATTTTTCGGTGGTCATACCCGGCAGAACCCGCCAGGTCCAGTTTTGGCTGGTAGTGGTGCCGGGGAAGTTCATCCGGGCATCGCCGCCCAGCCCCAGGTAGTCCTGCAAGGGAACCACACAGGTGTCGGAAACGCAGGACATGGCGGTGCGGATGGTACCCCACACATAGCCCTCGTCCTTTGTCAGGTGCATATACTCGGCAGCATATTCCACAGCCTCCGGCGCAGCCGTGTCGAACCACTGCTGCATGGTCATATTATCATGGGTACCGGTGTAGCATACACTGTTTTGGGTGTAGCCGTGAGGCAGATAGTCAGAAGGCTCCTTGGAGTCAAAGGCAAATTCCAGCACCTTCATACCGGGCCAGCCGGAATTGTCCCGCAGGTCCAAAACCTCCTGGGTCAGGTAGCCTAAGTCCTCAGCGATCAGCTCCAGCTCAGGCAGTGCCTGCTTCACCGCGTTGACAAAGTCCATACCGGGACCTGTGACCCATTTGCCGTTGCGGGCGGTTTCGTCACCGTAGGGCACAGACCAGTAAGCCTCAAAGGCCCGGAAATGGTCGATGCGGATAATATCATACCGGGTGCCGGCAGCCGCCAAACGCCGCAGCCACCACCGATAATTTTCCTCTTTGTGGACCTGCCAGCGGTACAGCGGATTGCCCCAAAGCTGACCGTCAGCGGTAAAGCCGTCGGGAGGCACTCCGGCAATGGCCTCCGGATTTAGATCCTGGTCCAGCAAAAACAGTTCCGGGTTGCTCCATACATCCGCAGAGTCCAGGGGTACATAAATCGGCACATCGCCAATGATGCGGATGTCATTTTTATGGGCGTAGCTGCGCAAAGCCTGCCATTGCTGATGGAACAGATACTGCACAAAGCTATAAAACCGGATATCCTCCGCAAGACGGCTTCTTGCCTGCCACAGCGCATCCGGATCCCGGTGCTTCAGCGCGTCTTCCCACTGATACCAGGGCAGACCGCCAAATTCGTCCTTCAGGGCCATATACAGGGTAAAATCCGAAAGCCAGTCGCTGTTTTCCCGGCAAAATGCATCCAGGGCCTGCCGGTCTTCAAAGCGGCTCCAGGCCTTGCGCAGCACCGGCAGCCGGCTTTGGTAAAGAAGGCCAAAGTCAGCCCTGTCTTCCCGGATGCCCCAGGTGATGCCCTCCAAGTCCTCCGGCATCAAAAGCCCCTGCTCCATCAAAAGCTCCAGGTCGATCAGATAGTGATTGCCGGCATAGGTAGAACAGGACTGGTAAGGGGAATCGCCATAACCGGTAGGAGAAAGGGGCAGGATCTGCCACAGTGTCTGACCGGCTTTTTTCAAAAAGTCTACGAATTCAAAGGCCTGACGGCCCATAGTCCCCACGCCGTAAGCTCCGGGCAGGGAGGTAATATGCATAAGAATACCGCTTCTGCGCATTGCGTATGCTCCTTATCTAAATCAAATGACATGTCCAAAAATACAGGTTACAGCCTTTTAACCATTTTGTCAACCCATAGCATCCAAAATCAGCTTAAATGCACCGTAGGCACCGGCATCATTTCCCAGAACTGCCAGGGCAAAGCGGACATTTTTCGCCGCGTGGAATACATGCTGGTCAAAATATTTTTTCGCGCCGTCCAGTAACGGCTGGCCAGCCTTGCTGACACCGCCGCCCAGCACGATGGCCTCCGGGTTGACCACACAGGCCACATTGGCCAAAAATTCACCTAAGTACCGATAGTACCGGTCCAAAATTTCCAGTGCCAGGCTGTCACCGGCCTTGCCGGCATCAAAAATATCCTTACAGGTCAGCTCCGGGATACTCCGAAGGGTGCTGGCCGCATCGGTCTTCTGCAGATGCTCCTTTGCCATCCGGACAATGCCGGTAGCGGAGCAGTACTGCTCTACACAGCCGTATTTGCCGCAGTTGCACTGCACCGTTTCCTCCCGGTTCAGGACCATATGGCCGATCTCCGCACCGGAGCCGTGGGCTCCGTGAAGTACCTGGCCCTCTATCACGATGCCGCCGCCTACGCCGGTACCTAAGGTAGCAAAGACCATATTCCGGCAGCCCTTGCCGCCGCCCTTCCAACATTCGCCCAAAGCTGCCACGGTGGCATCGTTGCCGGCCTTCACCGGAAGACCGGTGAGCTTGCTCAGCTCCTCAGCAATATTGAAAACGCCCCAGCCCAGGTTGATGCATTTGTTCACAACGCCCTCATGGCTGACTGGACCGGGCACACCGATGCCGATACCAATCAGCTTCTCCGGCGCAAGGCTCTGCTGCTGAATAAACGCCAGCACAGAGGCGGCAATGTCCGGCAGGATCTGACTGCCTCCGTCTTCTGTCCGTGTGGGGATCTCCCAGTTGCTGAGCATGGTTCCGTTTTCGTCGAACCAGGCGATCTTGACGGTGGTTCCGCCCAGGTCTACGCCAAAGCCGTATCGCATAGTGTGTACCTCCTGAGGATATGTTTTCTATATTATACCTGTTTTCTGCGGGATTTTCTATAGTAAATCCCAAATTTTCCGATTTTAACGGAAAGTTTATGTTTTGCCCTTGCGTTTATGGTGATTTTGCGGTAACATAGTAATGATTTTAATAAAAACCGAAAGGATGGAACCTTTAATTATGATCAAGGTCGATATTTCCAATGTATGGGGTCAGCTCTCCCTGCCGGATCTGCTGGCTACCGAAAAAGAGATTTTTGCCGCTCATCAGACTCTGACCCAGGGTACCGGTGAAGGAAATGATTTCCTCGGCTGGCTGAATTTACCTGTCACCGAAGAGACCGACGAAATTCGCCGCGTCCGTGCCGCTGCTAAGCGTATCCGGGAAAATTCCGATGTGTTTGTGGTCATCGGCATCGGCGGCAGCTACTTAGGCCCCCGCGCAGCCATTGAGCTGATGCAGGGCTGCAACCACAATGTTGGCAAGGGCAAGGGCAATCCCCAGATCTACTTTGCCGGAAACAGTCTGTCCACCAGAGCTTTCCAGGAGCTGCAGCGGCTTTTGGAGGGCAAGGACTTCTCCATCGTGATCATCTCCAAATCCGGCACCACCACCGAGCCTGCCATTGCGACCCGGGCGCTGCGCTGGATGCTGGAGCGCAAGTACGGCACCGAGGGCGCAAGAGCCCGTACCTATGCCATCACCGACCCCTGCAAGGGTGCTCTGCGGCAGATGGCTACCGAGGAAGGCTGGGAGACCTTTGTCATTCCGCCCAACGTTGGCGGCCGCTACAGCGTGCTGACCGCAGTGGGCCTGCTGCCCATGGCCGTTGCCGGTATCGATCCCATGGAAGTGATGCAGGGCGCTGCACAGGCCAAGGAGCTTTACGATCTGCGTTCCTTTGAAAACCCGGTGTGGCTGTATGCCGCTGCCAGAAATATGCTGTACCGCAACGGTAAGTACATTGAGATCCTGGAGTCCTTTGAGCCCGGCTTCAAGATGATGGGCGGCTGGTGGCAGCAGCTCTACGGCGAGTCCGAGGGCAAGGACGGCAAGGGTATTTTCCCCGTCAGTGCTGAGTTCACCGCCGACCTGCACTCCCTGGGTCAGATGATCCAGCAGGGCGAGCGCAACATCTTTGAGACCATGGTCCGCTTCGATGCCCCCGAGCAGAAGCTCACCGTGGGCGGCGACTACAAGAACCTGGACGGCCTGAACTACCTGGAAGGCAAGACCCTGGACTTTGTAGACGAGCAGGCCTTCCTGGGCACCCTGGCTGCCCACGTGGACGGCGGCGTGCCGGTGATCACCATGGATATGGGTCAGCTGGACAACCAAAAGCTGGGCGAGATGTTCTACTTCTTCGAGCTGGCCTGCGGCGTTTCCGCCTATATGCTGGGTGTCAACCCCTTCAACCAGCCCGGCGTGGAGTTCTACAAGCGCAATATGTTCAAGCTGCTGGGTAAGCCCGGTTACGAAGCATAAAAATTTTTCAAAAGGATGCAATTTTCTATTGCAAAATCCTGTGGAAACTGATAAAATAAAGTTACAGCAATATAAGCTGCCAAGCAAAGGAGGATATTTCCGATGATTCATGTAATTATGGGCCTGAAAGGCTCCGGTAAAACCAAGAAGCTGATCGACTCTATTCACGAAACTGTTGCCAATGCCAGTGGCGATGTGGTATGCATCGAGTATGGCAAGAAGCTGACCTATGATGTCAACTACCGTGTCCGCCTTGTGGATTCTCAGGAGTATGGCATCTCCAACCCTGATATGCTGAAGGGTTTCCTCAGCGGCCTGCATGCCGGCAACTTTGATATTACCAATGTGTACATCGACAACCTGTACAAGACCATCGGCAACGACCGTGCTGCCGGTGAAGAGTTCATCGTTTGGTGCGCTGCGTTCGCCCAGGCCAACAATATGAACATCACCGTTACCGTGTCCGATGACCCCGCTTTTGCCAGTGACGCTGTCAAGGCTTACCTGTAAGAAACGAACATAAGCTCGCGGCGCATCCATTCCGGGTGCGCCGCGATTTTGTGGAACGGAAAATTCTGTGCTTTCTTTTTTCCCGTTTTATGCTATAATGACCGTAGAAGATCTAAAAGAAAGGAAGTATGCATATGAATAAGGTTGGTAAAATCGTTTTGGGTCTGGCCCTGATCGCCGTTGGCGTGATCTTTGGCCTGAACGCTGCCGGTCTGACGGATATCAATGTGTTCTTTGACGGCTGGTGGACCCTGTTTATCATTGTACCCTGCGCAGTCGGTCTGGTGACCGAGCGTGAGAAGACCGGCAACCTGATCGGCATTGCCATCGGCGTGGTACTGCTGCTGTGGCGGCAAGGCATCGTGGATCTGGAGCTGGTGTGGAAGCTTTTGCTGCCGGCTGTGATCGTGATCATCGGTGTTCGCCTGATCGTCAAGGCTTTTTCCGGTGACAAATCCAAAGTTATTCTGACCAATATGTACACCCAGGGCAGAGCCCCCCGGGTCGTCTGCGCGGTGTTCTCCGGCAACGATGTGAATTTTGACAGCCAGCCCTTTGAGGGTGCGGAGCTGACTGCTGTATTCGGCGGTATCGAGTGTGACCTGCGGACAGCCCTGTTCCAGCAGGACTGCGCCATCAAGGTCTGCTCTGTATTCGGCGGCATTGATATTTTGGTGCCGGATGATGTACAGGTCAAGGTGAATACCCTGTCCCTGTTTGGCGGCGTTTCCAACAAATCCCGTGGCAACAAAAATGCCCCGGTGACTATTTATCTCACCGGCACCTGTCTGTTTGGAGGCGTGGATATCAAATGACCACCTTTCAAAAAGCAGTCAAGTACATTGCCATTGCCCTGGCCGTTCTGCTGATCGTGACCATTTTCTCCGGGATCTTAGGTGCCATCGGCGCATTGAACTTTTTCACCGGAAACGCACTGACTACTATGAAGGACTACGCCTTGCAGGACGGTTTTACAGAGCTGGAGCTGAACATCGGCGCGGCAGAGCTGACCGTTGCCGAAGGCACCGGCTTTTCCCTGTCCTCCAATTTGAAGGACTTAGAGGTTTTACAGGACAACGGAATTCTCACCCTCCGGGAAACCAAACAGTTTGGCAAAAACTACAACGGTGCCAAGCTGAATTTGACCATTCCGGAAGGCTATACCTTTGAGCGGATCCATATTTTCTCCGGAGCCGGAAAGGTGACCCTGTCCCGGCTTTCCGCCAATGTGCTGACTATGCACTTAGGTGCCGGTCAGGTCACGGCAGACCGGCTGGACGCAGAGCAAAGCGCCCTGATCACCACCGGCGCCGGCGAGCTTACGGTCCACGCGGGACACCTGAATAACCTGGATATGGAGCTGGGCGTGGGGAAAACTACCCTAAAAACCCGGCTCACCGGCAAAAGCGAAATTGAACAGGGTGTTGGGGAAACCGACATCGAACTGATAGGCACAGCCCAGGAATACACCGTCCAAACCGATGCCGGCATCGGCAGCATCACCGTGGACGGCCTCTCCAAGACCGGGGACGGCAGCTACGGCAGCGGACCGAACCGGGTGGAGATCGACGGCGGCATTGGCAGCATCCACGTCCGGATCGCAGAAGAATAACATCCCCTATGGGGGCTTGCGGCAATCGCAAAAATAGAGTATGATGTAGAAAAAAGGAGGGTCGGAAATGTCAGAACATCACGAGCATGATCACGCATATTTGCACGCCCATGGCATTTCCCACAGCCACGGTCACGTTCACGAAAATCAAAAGGCCGTGATCAACCGGCTGGCCCGGGCCATTGGCCATTTGGAAAAGGTCAAGCGCATGGTGGAGGAGGGTTACGACTGCTCCGAGGTGCTGGTACAGCTTGCGGCAGTGCGGTCCGCTCTGGATAACACCGGAAAGGTGATCTTAAAGGACCATATGCGCCACTGTATGGTGGATGCGGTGGCTGCCGGAGATCACGAAGCCATCGACGACCTGTGCGACGCTATGGATAAATTTATCAAATAATTGAAGGAGGATCCCGTTATGCATTTGGATCACGATCATATTGCCGGTGGTCACCATCATCACGACCACAGCCATACCCACACCCACGAGCACACCCACGACGGTGTGACCCACACCCATGAGCACTGCCACGAGCACGCTCACGAGCACAGCCATCCCCACGATCATGCCCAGCTTCACAGCGAAGGTCATACCCATGACCACAGCCACGACTGCGGCGGAAGCTGCGGAAGCTGCGCCTCCGGCTGCAGCCATACACCGATGGAAGAGCTGCTGGCACTGATGAAGTATATGATCAGCCACAATGCCGCCCACGCCAAGGAGCTGGCAGACCTGGCCAGTCAGTTGGAAAAGGCCGGCAGCCATATGGCCTATGAGCAGGTGATGGCGGCTGTATCCGATTTTGAAAAGGGCAATTTGCGGCTGAGCACGGTTTTGGCCAGCCTGGATGTAAAATAAGGAGAATACTATGTGTCTTTCAACCGTATATAAAAACGAAAAACGGGAGGACACCGTTGTGATGCGCAATGTGATGTCCATCCGCTGTGACGATACCACCGTGATCCTGACAGACCTGATGGAGCGCACCGTGGCCATTGAGGGTAAACTGCAGGAGGCTAATTTGGTAGACGGCTACGTCATCGTTCAGGAAATTGCATAATCCAAAAGTGTCATTC
The DNA here is from genome assembly GCA_017435615.1 of Oscillospiraceae bacterium. Lineage (GTDB taxonomy): Bacteria > Bacillota > Clostridia > Oscillospirales > Oscillospiraceae > Faecousia. The sequence goes on from JAFSET010000066.1 coordinate 10,054, forward strand.
CCCAGCATATTCCTTAAAATACGAAGCAAGGAACGGCACAGGCCGTTCCCTACAAAAAATTTTATAATCTTTTATTTAGGGGGCCGTCTCATTCATTTTGAGACGGCCCCTTGTTGTGGCGGACACCGTCATTTCAACGGTGTTTTATATCAGTCTTTCTTCTTTTGGAAGCATACCGCAGCCAGGCCCAGGCCGGACAGTAAGGTCGTCAGGGCATACAGGGCAATGGGGTCTCCGGTTTTGGGGTTAGCCGCCAGGGGGACATCCTCATCCGGAATATCGACCAGTCCGCCACCCGAGGACGGCGTCACCGGAACATTCTCGTCAGGAAGGTTCGCCAGCGGCACATCCTCATCCGGAATCTGCACGACCTCGATCTCGCGGTGGTAAATCAGGATCACAGCATTGTTCTCCAGATCCAACTCAGCACGGACATAGACATAGTCCTTGCCGTCGTAGACAGGCTTCTTCCCAATCTCTTCCACCGGCTTATCCACATGGACCTTACCGCCGGGAACGGAGCCGTCAAGCTCAGAGTCGGTATAGTACTCATGGATCACGTCGTACTGGGGGATCTCCTCGCTGATGGCAGGCTCACTGGGACGAGGACGGGGGACGGTGGGGGGCCTGGTCACGATCTCGATGACCTCCTCAGGTTCTGTGGGCTTGGGTTCTGTGGGCTTCGGCTTTGTGACCTCAGGCTCGGTAACCTCAGGCTCGGTGACCTCAGGTTCCGTGATCTCAGGTTCGGTGATCTCAGGTTCCGTAATCTCAGGCTCGGTAACCTCGGGCTCCGTGACCTCGGGCTCGGTAACCTCGGGCTCCGTGACCTCAGGTTCGGTGACCTCGGGCTCGGTGGCCTCAGGCTCGGTAACCTCAGGCTCGGTAACCTCGGGCTCGGTAACCTCAGGCTCGGTAACCTCGGGCTCGGTGATCTCAGGCTCTGTGACCTCAGGTTCCGTGATCTCAGGCTCGGTGATCTCAGGCTCCGTGACCTCAGGCTCGGTGACCTCGGGTTCTGTAGGCGGAACGGGTTTTTCCGTAATTTCGTAGTAGAATGCCGCCACAAAGAAATCGTTTGTCTTCTCCACATAGCTGATCTTACCGCTGACGGGGTCAAAACGGTTGGACTCTTCCAGTGTGATCAGGTAGGTTTTGCCATCGCGCTGGAACTGACCTTCTGTCTTTGCCTCATTCCAGGTAATGCCGGGATAATTGTCTTCAAACCAACCCAGTACATCCTGGGTGAAGCTGTGCGCACTTGTGCCGATGAAGGTCTGCTCCAAATTGCCGTTTATGTAGATCTCGGCGAAGTAGGCAGGGTCAACCTTGTAGATGCCGTCGATGTGGCTTTCCTCATTTTCCACCTTCAGCACATAGCCAATATAGTTGTTCTTGAAGTAGTCTGCAAAGAAAGCCTTGCCCCGGGCGTCCATTGCATCCAGAATACAGTTCCACAGGGCCTCTGCACTGTAGCCGGTGCTGGTCTGATAAGAAATGTACCATGCAGGAAAATTGCCCCAGGCAGTGGTCTTCTTGATCTTGATGCCTTCGTTTTCCATCAGCTTGGACAGGTTCACCTTTACGGTGATATAGGGCGCGTTGTTGCCGGAGGGTCCGAACAGTTCAATGTTGAAGCCCTGCTGGATATTGCTGGGAATGGTGTTTTGGTACAGCAAATAGACCTGTGCGTTTACATAGTAGTATCCGCCGGCCCTGTCATAGTAGACACTCTTCAGCTTGGACAGGTCTTCCTTTTCCGCGGCGTAGGAAGCTACAGACAACAGTCCGAAGCACATTACCAACGCCAGTGCCAATGCGATCATTCTTCTTCCTAAATTTCCGTTTGCCATTATTTCGTTCTCCTTTCAGATTTGGAAAGCGAAATATTGGCAGCCGCGCCGGCGTAGCAGTTTTGCCTTAGCCCGCATGCTTTGCGTCCTGCATTTTCACACAGTTTGCCATTTACAATATTTCTTGTCTCTTGGATAGGCCTACTGTAACAGCGGCCGGTTACAAATTCGGTTACATTCCGAAGTTTTATTTTCAAAATATCATTTTTATGCGGCCAGCGCACTGTTCATCAGCAAAATCAATTCCAGTACACTGCGAAAGCTTTCCTCCTTCTTCCCCTCCAGCCAGGTTAGAGCGCCTTGCCAGCTTGCGTTTTGCCGGAACAAAACACGCAGACAGAAGGTGGCCTCCTTTCCTTTGGGCCGTTCCCCCTCCGGAAAAGCAGCGCTTGGCATCGGTTTTTTGGAAAAGGACCGTGTCACGGTATAGGCCTTCGGAAACTCCATGGCCTCCAGCACATCCTCCATCTGATAAAGAAATTCCATAACACCGGCAAAGCGGCGCCCCTGGCCAAGAAAGGAATTGTAAAAACGTCCCTTAGGAATTCCGTCTTTGTACTCATCGATGCACACCAGAGTCGTGCGATAGGTATCATTGTGGCTTTTTTCCACCATTGGCAGTCTCCTTTCCGGGATACTCTAACCCTCTTGATGGCTATGTTATACCATTGCCCGGTGACAAAAGCGGTTATATTTCCAAATTTTCTCTTCATTAAAATAAAAACGCATCCACCGGTGTGTTGGTGGATGTGTTTTTAACTGTTTCGGACGGCGCGGACAAGCTGTTCCACAAAATCCCACACCGGAGGATCCAGCCATCGGTCATAGACGATGCACAGGTACAGTGCCTGATGGCGGTTTTCCAAAGGCACATAGGTGACACCGTCTTGAGGGATGACACAGTCCTGAGATACCACTGCCAGGCCGGCACCTGCGGCCACCAGCGACAGCGCGGCTCGAGCGGTATTGACCTGGCAGACAAACTGGTTTTTGGTATCCGGATGGCTTGCCCAGTCCTCGAAGCTGTGATCCAGGCCGTGACTAAAGCCGATTTGAGGATAATCTGAAAGCTGCTGGGCACAGAGCGCTGACTGACTGCACAGAGGGTGGCCCTGGGGCAGCGCGACGAAAAAGTCCCGCTGACGAAGCTGGCGAAAGTGCAGGCTCCGGTCACGGGTGGTCACATCCACAATGGCAAGATCCAGTTTTTCCTGCCGCAGCAGGTCCATCAGATCCCGGGCAGAGCCTTCGGTGATCTGGAAGCGGTAGCGCTGCTGCTTTTGCAGACAGGCGGCCACCTCCCTGGCTACCGTACCCTGCATAGAACCGGAGATCACGCCGATACGGATCACAATGGGAGCATCCTCACGGCTGTTCATCAGGGTTTGGGCTGCAAAATTCAATTCCGCCAGGGCTGCGTCCACCCTTTTTTGGAGAAACCGGCCCTGCTCTGTCAGGCGGATATTCCGGCCGGTTTTTTCAAAGAGCTCCACCCCCAGCTCGGTTTCCAAATTGCGGATGGCACTGCTCAAAGAGGGTTGGGAAATGCCAAGCCGGGCGGCAGCCAGGGTATAATGCTCCACCTGCGCCAGCACGGAGAAATAACGCAGCGTATTGTAATTCATAGCAGTCTCCTTGGGTTATTGATAGTTTTTTTCTATCAATAAGATACCACAAACCGGCCAGCCTTGCAAGAAAATTATCGCACAAAAAAGTGGAGGCACCTGCAAAACGCAGGTGCCTTCGCTTTTAGATCTCTTTGTACATTGCCCCGGCATCGTCCTTTCGGACGTTGTCGGCAACCTGAACGACCTCTACGGCTACGGTTCTGGCGCCCAGGGTGATCTCGATACGGTCACCGGGCTTGACCTCGTAGCTGGCTTTTGCCGGACGGCCGTTGACGGCGATGCGACCGTTGTCGCAGGCTTCATTGGCTACGGTACGGCGTTTGATCAGCCGGGAGACCTTCAGGTACTTATCCAGTCGCATCTTACTTCGCGATGGTGTCCTTCAGAGTCTTGCTGGCCTTGAAAGCAGGCAGCTTGGTAGCGGGGATCTGGATGGTCTCCTTGGTGCGGGGGTTGCGGCCAACGCGGGCTTCACGGGTCTTGACCTCGAAGATGCCAAAGCCGGAAACGTTCACCTTGTCGCCCTTGACCAGGCTCTCGGTGATGGTCTCGATGGTAGCGTTGACAACGCGCTCTGCGTCCTTCTTGGTCAGGCCGGCCTTAGCGGCGACGGCAGCAATGAGTTCAGTCTTGTTCATAATATTTACCTCTTTTCCAAAGTTTTGGTACTTTACAATAACATACTTTTGGCAGAATTGCAAGTGATTTTAGCAATTTTACCAAACTTTTTACAATTTCAGGAGCTTTGCCAGCTTTTCACCCTTGGGCAGCAGCAGGCAATCCTCTTTGGTGATCACCCGGAACACCGGGATCAGCAGTACATAGACTACCACGCCGGTGAGGATGGGTACCGCACACAGCAGCAGATTGCTGGAAATATGCATGAAATTTGTCAAAGCAAAGTATACGCCGTAGACCGCCACACCCATCAAAGCCGCAGGCATAAAGGGCCGCAGCAAATTGCGCAGCAGCCGGGGCTTTTGGGGCACTTTCCGGCTGATGACTGCCAAATTCAAAACGGCAATAAACAGGTAGCACAGTACGGAGCACACAGGCACACCCAAAATACCCACATTGGGATTGCCGGTGAGGATATACATGGTGCCCAGCTTGATCACGCCGCAGATCAGCGTATTGATCACCGGCACATGGGCCATGGAGTGGGATTGCAGCAGCACATTGGTGTACATCACAAAGGCGTACAGGAACACAGCGCAGCCCAAAACCGCCATAAGCTGGGTAGCCAGTGCCAGCTTTTCACCGCTGTAGCCGCCCAAAAGGCCCATCACAGGGCCAGCCAAAACAGCCAGACCCACTGCGCAGGGCAGGGACAGAAGGCCGGTGATCCGGGCAGCGGACTCTTCTGTCGCGCGCACACCGTTGTGATCGTTCAGGGTTAGACAGGCGGTAATGGCCGGCAGCACGCTGGTGTTGATGGGAATGATAAAGGAACAGGGCATATTAAAAATGGTGTAGGCGAAGTTGTAAATGCCCTTTAAGCTGGATGCCATCAGGGAATACTGCTTGTCGGCAGCATACTCCGGCAGAGCCTGAACCTCCTGCTCCAGCAGGTCAATGAGCTGGCCCTGATACTGGCCGGTTTTCAGAAGCTGCTCCAGCCGATCCATATAAATGCCGATCTCCAGGACGTTCAAAAGCTGCAAGCCGGCAGAGCCGATGGTAATAGGCACCGCAATGGACAAAAGCCGACCGGTGGTCTTTTGGAAGGTTTCCACTTCCTCCATGGAAACCGGCAGCTCCCGGTACGCCGGGCGGAACTTGCCGTACAGGAACAGGGCCGATACCAGGCAGCTGACGCTGACGCCGAAAATGGCACCGGCAGCGGCATAGGAAACGCTTTGGGTTAGCTTCATGGCAGCATAGGCCAGGCTCAGACCCACTACTAACTTACAGAAGGCCTCCAGCACCTGGGATTCAGATGTGGGAGCCATGTTGCCCTGACCCTGGAAAAAGCCACGGTAGGCAGACAAAAAGCCCATCAAAAGGGCGCAGGGGGACAGTGCCAAAATACAGGTCCAGGCACCGGGCTGGCCCATGGCCTCCGCCAAAAAGCCGCACAGCAGGGACATCACCAGGGTACACACCAGGCCAAGGCCCAAATACAGTGTGCGGCTGACCTTGTAGATCTGCCGGACCCGGTTGTACTGGCCCAGGGAGTGAGCCTGAGAGATCATCCGGCTCATGGCAATGGGCAGACCTGCGGTAGAGATGGTCAGCAGCAGGGTGTAGATATCGTAGGCGGTGTTAAAGTAGCTGTAGCCCACATCTCCGATAATGGCCTTCAGCGGGATCTTATAGATGGCACCGATCACCTTGACAATGGCCACAGCCAATGCCAGCAGGGCGGCACCGTGGAGGAAATTCTGTTTTTTATTGGACATACGCTTACTCCTTGTCGCTGAACAGTCGATCCATGGCGTAGCCGGTGAGCTCCTCCACGGCGGCCTTCAGGTCGATGGTGGGGAACTGGCCGTTTTGATAGAGGATCTTGCCCCGGACCATGGTCATTGCCACATCACCGCCCTTGGCGCTGAACACCAGGCCGCTGAGCACATTGTGACAGGGGATCAGATGGGGGGCGGAGAAGTCTACCAGCACGATGTCCGCGTCCAGGCCTTCCTTGAGCATGCCGCAGTCATTGCGGCCCTGGGCTTGAGCACCGCAGACGGTAGCCATCATCAGGGCGGCAGAGGCAGGCATGGCAGCAGCGTCCTTTTGCTCTGTGCGCTGGGCCATCACCACGGCGCGCATCACTTCAAACAGGTCCATATTGCCGCAGTCCGGTGCGCCGCCGGTGCCCAGTGCCACATTCATTCCGGCCCGGACACACGGACCTACCGGGGTACTGGGCTGGCCTTGCTTGGCGCAGGCAATGGGGGTGGCAACCGCACTGACCCGGTGCTTGCCTAACAGCTTGCGCTCTTCCTCAGTCAGGGCCACGCAGCCTGTTGCGGTCACCGGTACATTCAGCACCCGATGGCAGCTTAACAGCTCGCCGGGGCCTAAACCGGTGCGGTCCAGGCAGTCCTCGGCTTCGTCCTGAGATTCTGCCAGATGGAGCTGGAAGCCCAGCTTTTGTTCGGCGCAGTAGTCGGCAATGCCCTCCCACAGAAGGTGGTTGCTGGTGTACAGGGCGTGGATGCCGCCGTCGATCCGAATACGGCCGTCGTCTGCCCCGTGCCACTTTTCCGCAACACGGCAAAGCTCCCGGCACTGCTCGTCGGTCTCAAAGTCAAACTCCTCGGTGTGGCTGATATAGCGGTAGGCAGACAGCGCAATATTAGCCTTGATACCTGCATCAAAGGCAGCCTGTGCGGTGGCCTCCGGGAAGTAGTAAAGGTCCGACACGGAGGTGATGCCAAAGCGCAGACATTCCGCAATGCCCACGGTGGCCGCGGCCTTTGCGGCCCGGCTGTCCAGTTTATCCTCCTTGTAAAGCCGGGCCTGCAGAGCATCGGTACGGCTTTCATCGTCTGTCAGGTTCCGTAAAACCGTGGTAGCCAAATGGGTGTGGCAGTTGATAAGGCCGGGGATGGCCACCATACCGGTGCCGTCGATGATGGTCTTGGGCTGTCCCTCCGGCGGCTGCTTGGAAATGCTGAGGATTTTGCCGTCGGAAATGGCAATATAAGCCCCAAACAGGACCTGCATATGTTCATCCATGGTGACGACCGTCACATTGCTGATCAGAGTATCCAAAAAAACGCTTCCTTTCAGAAGAATGTAGATTAAATTCCAGTTTATCAAGCTGTTTAGGATATCAAATTGCCGCCCTGTGGGCGGCGCAACGCTTAAGTATTGCAGAAGCGTTGCATAAAAGCAAAAAACCTAAAGTGGTGTCATTGCGAGCCGCCGAAACGGCGGCGTGGCAATCTCAAAGGGAAACTTTATTCCTTTACGGTGTCAAAGGATATTGGGGACCATAAATAATAAATAATATTTAGGCCGGAACGGGGCCTTTGGGTTATCTAATGTACACCCTTGCATTTTGAGATTGCCACGCCAGTGTGAGCACTGGCTCGCAATGACACATTTCTGAAAGGTTTTCTCGTACATCTAACGGCTCGACAAATCGGAATTTAGTTTTCGTTATTCAGTTGCTGCAGCAGGGTGCAAAGCTCCTGTTTCTGTGCCAGGACTTTATCAAACTGGTCGATATACTGCTCCGGGAATTTGGGGTTGTGCCAGCGTTCCAGCTTGCCGTTGGGCAGGTTGACCTTGCTCATACCGCCGCCGCCCAGGGAGATGATGGGATGCAGCTCCTCCATCATATAGATATTATACAGGCAGTCCCGGTTATCCCGGCTCCAGCCGATATTTTCATAATTTCCGGACATATATTTCTGCCGGTACAGGTAATAGGGCTTATAGTCAGCCGTTTGCAGTGCCTGCCGGGCGTAGCTCAGCATCCGGGCGACCTCCTCCCGGGAGGGAAGAGACTGCCGGTTTTCAAAAAGATCCGCCCCCTTTTTCAGAGCCAGGGTATGGACGGTGATGTTGGAGGGCCCCATGGCTATCAGCTCGTCCAGGCTTTTTTGGAAGCCCTCAAAGCTGTCCCGGGGCAGACCGGCGATCAGGTCCATATTGATATTATCAAAGCCCAGCTCCCGGGCAATGGCGTAAATTTTCCGCACATCCTGGGCGGTGTGGGGTCTGCCGCAGGCAGCAAGCACCGGGTCCATCATGGTTTGGGGGTTGATGCTGATCCGGTCAGTGCCGTATGCTTTCAGCACCTGCAGCTTTTCCTCGGTCAGGGTATCTGGCCGTCCGGCCTCCACAGTAAATTCCAGGCAGCGGCTCAGATCAATATGCTGCCGGACCGCCTGCAAAAGCTCCTGAAGCTGTAAGGCGGACAGGGTGGTGGGAGTGCCGCCGCCAATGTACAGGCTGCGCACGGTGCTTCCGGAACGCTTTAGCAGCGCGCCGGTGGCCTTAATTTCCTGCAAAAGCTTTTCCTGATGCTGCTGCAGAAGCTGAGGCTTTTTGCCCACGGTCCGGCTGACAAAGCTGCAGTAGCTGCACCGGGTTGGGCAGAAGGGAATTCCGATATACAGGGAAACATCCTGCTTTTGGGTCAGCTCCACCGCCCGGACAGAGGCTTCCGAACAGGCAAGGGCTAACGCTCTGCGCTCTTTTGTCACATAGTATTCGTCCTGCAACAGCTTGTCGGCGGACGCTAAGGTACCGCCCTCCAGCAGATGCTTGGTGGAGATTTTGGTAGGCCGTACACCGGCCAGCGCCCCCCAGGCAGGCTGCTCCGGCAAATGCGGCAAAGCCGCTTCATAGTAGCTTTGCCTGAGACATTTATAAAAATTCTTTGAGGTGTCGTTTACCACCGGCAATTGCCGGTGACCGTAGGTGACCTTGTCTCCTACAGTGATCCGGGTGCAGAAGAAAATGGTCTTCGGTGCCCGGTGGACAGCGCTGACGGCAACCCCCGGGGCATCCAAAGAGAACAACGCCTGCTGAAGCTGCTCGACCTGATATAAGCTGTTGTGACCGTTTAAGATCAGTTCCATGGTATTACCTCAAATAGGGGTTATAGAGCCGTTCGGCATGTAAGGTGGTGGCCTCTCCGTGGCCGGGGTAGACGGTGTAGTTGCCCTCCAGGGCTTTCAGCCGGGCAAGGGAAGCGGTGAGCTGTTCCCAGCTTCCGCCGGGCAGATCGGTCCTGCCGCAGGAGCCTGCAAACAGGGTATCTCCGGCAAACAGAGAGTTTTCGCAAAGCAGGCAGACACTGCCGGGAGTATGGCCCGGGGTGTGCAGAACCTGAATGGAAAGGCCGGCGATCTCAAGCACATCCCCTTCCTGATAGCTGATGGTGTAGCACAAAGGACCGGCGGTCATCCGCTCCGGCATATCACAGTCGGCAGGGCACAGATAAATGTCGCAGTCGGCCTGGGCAAAAAGCTTGCGCACAGCGCCCACATGATCAAAATGGCCGTGGGTGAGCAAAATGGCGGAAAGCTCCAGGCCCTGCTCCTTCAAAAAGCTCAGGATCCGTTCATGCTCGTAGCCGGGATCAATGACCACACAGTCATTTTGCCCCTCTGCCCAAAGAATGTAGCAGTTGGTCTCGTATGCGCCTAAGGTTAAGGTATGTACATTCAGCATCTTTCAAACCTCAAAATTTTATATTCTGTTTGTTCTTCACTTTACAAAGGTGTCCTGCAGCAAAAAGTCCACTTCCTGAACGGTCTGTCCGCCGCTGGTATAGCACCGGCAGACCCGGCGGCTGATACCGCAGGTGAATTCATAATTAAAGGACCCGGCAGCCTCAGCGATCTGCTCCATGGTGATGGTTTGCTCCCCGTCGGTCCCCACCAGCGTCACCGGATCACCCACGGCGGCTTCCGGAATATCGGATACATCCACCATCATCTGATCCATGCACACCCGGCCCAAAATAGGGGCCTTTTTGCCGTGGACCAGCACGAAGAATTTGGAGGACAAGGAACGCCGGTAGCCGTCGGCATAGCCCACAGGCACTGTAGCCACCCGGGTTTCCCGGTCCGTTTCGTAAGTGCCGCCGTAGCCGATCTGCCGGCCTGCCGGAAGGGTCTTGACATGGGACACCCGGCTGTGCCAGCTTAAGGCCGGTTTCAGTGTCAAAAGGGAGGGGTCTACCTCCTCGCTGGGATACAGGCCATAGGTGATAATGCCGGAGCGGACCATTTCGTAATGATTTGAGAAATTCATAATACCGGCAGAGTTATCCAAATGGCGCAGCTTGATGCGAAGCCCCCGGTCCTGCAGCATTTGGCAGAAGCTGTCAAAAAGCTGAGCCTGCGCCCGGGCACGGGTCAGATCTTCGCTATCAGCCGTGGCAAAGTGACTGAAAATTCCCTCGATCTCCAAATTGGGAAGCTGGGCAATTTGCAGGCAGATGTCAGCATCCTCAGCGGTAGCCTGAAAGCCGATGCGGCTCATACCGGTGTCCACCGCCAAATGCAGGGGTGCCACCACGCCTTTTTCCGCTGCCAGCCGGGACAGAGCCTGGGCATCTTCACAGGAGAAAATTGTAGGCCGAATTCCTGCACCTACCAACAGGTGAAAGGCGGAGACCGGGGTATGGCCCAGGATCAGAACGGGGGTCTGAATTCCGGCCTGGCGCAGCTCCAAAGCCTCCGACACGGAGGATACGCCGAAAAAGGGGCACTCCGGCTCCAGCAGCCGGGCGATCTGCACCGCACCGTGGCCGTAGGCGTCCGCCTTTACCACCGCCATCACCGGAACCCCTGCTTTTTTGCAGATCGCCCGGTAGTTGGACAAAATGGCATCGGTGTCGATTTTTACGAAGTTATTAAACCGTTCCATAAACCCCATCTCCAAAGAAAACTTTGTAATACTATATCATAAGCCCGGGCAAATGTAAAGTTGACAACTGCCGCCGCTTATGATAAAATTGCGTGGACAACTGGATACATTGTGTGTGGCAGACCCGGCGTATGGCCCGGCCTGCTGAACAAGACAATCGGGTGTAACTCCCGAACGGTACCGCCGCTGTAAGTGTCGGATGCGTTTTTTAACGGTGAAAACCGGTCACTGGAAGCATTTTCCGGGAAGGCCTAAAAACGCAGCACAGGATCGCAACCTCCTGCCAAGGCACAAGTCAGAAGACCTACACACAGATGCCCTCTATGTTCCGCGAGATTACGGAGCATACGCTTGTCACGGAAAAACGGCCGTGGGGGGGGGGGGGGGGGGG
>JAFSET010000011.1 GCA_017435615.1 Oscillospiraceae bacterium
GACAGCCGTTGTCTGTGGTCAGGAAGTTGGCAATGGGGGTGCTGACCGGCAGATTGGTGTTCACCTGAATGAGATTATTACTGCCGTAGCGGTACTGGAAGCTGAGCTTTTGATCCGAGGGCTCCGTCACCGGAGGTTCGGTGGTTTCCGGCTCGGTGGGTTCCGGCTGAGTTCCTTCGGCGGTTGCCATAGCCCAATCTGTACCGTTAAAGGTAAAGGTATAATCGAGGTCCAGCGCGTACTTGCTGCCATCCTTGAAGCCGAATACCGATCCGGCAGACAGCACATAAGTCTGTCCGGCGGTGAAGCTGCCGTTGAAATGGAAGGTCAGCACGATCGTACCGCTGACATTTTCCATACCGATCCAGCCCACATTCTGATACCGGTTGGCACTCTCGTCGATCTGACAGCCGTTGTCTGTGGTCAGGAAGTTGGCAATGGGGGTGCTGACCGGCAGATTGGTGTTCACCTGAATGAGATTATTGCTGCCGTAGCGGTACTGGAAGCTGAGCTTTTGATCCGAGGGCTCCGTCACCGGAGGTTCGGTGGGTTCCGGCTCGGTGGGTTCAGGCTCTGTTCCTTCGGCGGTGGCCATAGCCCAATCTGTACCGTTAAAGGTAAAGGTGTAGGCCAGGTCCAGCTCATACTTGCTGCCGTCCTTGAAGCCAAAGACCGATCCGGCAGACAGCACATAGGTCTGTCCGGTGGTGAAGCTGCCGTTGAAATGGAAGGTCAGTACGATCGTACCGCTGACATTTTCCATACCGATCCAGCCCACATTCTGATACCGGTTGGCACTCTCGTCGATCTGACAGCCGTTATCCCCTACCAGGAAGTTGGCAATGGGGGTGCTGACCGGCAGATTGGTGTTCACCTGAATGAGGTTATTGCTGCCGTAGCGGTACTGGAAGCTAAGCTTCTGATCCGTAGGCTCGGTCACTGGAGGCTGGGTAGGCTCTTCCGGTTCTGCTTCCCCAATTTCCCAGGATGTGCCGTCAAACCGGAACAAATAGTCCTTATCCAGGGGATATTTGCTGCCGTCTGTGAAGCCAAACAGGGCTCCCTTGGGAAGCTGATAGGTCTGGCCCGCAGTAAAGCTGCTGTTGAAATGGAAGCTCAGCACAATGGTGCCGTCTACATCTTCCATACCGATCCAGCCTACATTCTGATAAATGTTCGCGCTTTCATCGATCTGACAGCCGTTGTCGCCGGTGGTAAAGTTGACCAGCGGCGTGGTGGCAGGCAGGTTGGTATTTACCTGAATCAGGTTGTTAGTGCCGTAGCGATAGGTAAACTGGAGGTTTTCGATCACCACCGGTGCCTCCGGCTCCGGGATCTTGTCCACAGCGGTCCAGGTTTCGCCATCCCACTTGGCATTGAAGGTCTTGGCAACCTTCACGGCTTGTGTGTCATTGTAGAAGATCGCGCCTTCCATAATGGTCACTACCTTGCCCTTGTGGCGGATATTCCGGATGCCGATGGTCGTGGAATTCAGGTAGCCTTCCACCAACGGATTTTTCACCTCTGCGCCTTGCAGCAGCACCTGGCCCTCAAAGCCGATGGGCGTGCTGTCCGCCGGGCAGCCAAAGTCGTATACATTCACAAACTGGATCAGGTTATCCAGCGTATATCCGGCGGTCAGGGTTACGGTATCTACCAGTTCCTTCTTTTCGCCGTTGACGGTGATGTACTCCTTGGCAGGAGGCTCCGGGATCTTATCCACTGCGATCCACTTCGTGCCGTCCCACTTGGCATTGAAGGTCTTCTCCACCATGACAGCCTGATCCTCATAATAGATCACGGCGTCCTTCATAACGGTCAAAGTCTTGCCGCTATGGAATATCTTCAGGCCAATGGTGGTATTGTTGGCATAGCCCACCAAGTTGATATTCTTCTGCTCCTTGCCGTCCAGCAATACTTTACCGGCAAAGCCCAAAGCTGTATCGTCCGCAGGCACGCCAAAGTCTTGTACATTCAAGAACTGCACAACAGCTTCTGTTGTGTAGCCTGCTTGCAGCGTTACACGGCCAACCAGCTCTTTCTTTTCGCCGTTAACGGTGATGTACTCCTTGGCAGGAGGCTCCGGGATCTTATCCACTGCGATCCACTTTTCGCCGTCCCACTTGGCGTTGAAGGTCTTCTCCACGATAACAGCCTGATCCTCATAATAGATCACGGCGTCCTTCATAACGGTCAAAGTCTTGCCGTTGTGGAAAATTTTCAGGCCAATGGTGGTATTGTTGGCATAGCCCACCAGGTTGATATTCTTCTGCTCCTTGCCGTCCAGCAATACTTTACCGGCAAAGCCCAAAGCCGTATCGTCCGCAGGTACGCCAAAGTCCTGTACATTCAGGAACTGCACAACAGCTTCTGTTGTGTAGCCTGCTTGCAGGGTCACACGGCCAACCAGTTCTTTCTGTTCGCCGTTGACGGTGATGTACTCCTTGGCAGGGGGCTCCGGGATCTTATCTATTGCGATCCACTTTGTGCCATCCCACTTGGCGTTGAAGGTCTTGGTGACCACTGCGGCTTCCTCACCGTAGTAGATCACGGCACCTTCCATAATCGTCAGCACCATTCCCTTATGGGGTGCTTTCAAAGCAATGGTGGTCAGGTTCGGATAGCCTACAAACACCGGGTTGCGCAGGGTTTCGCCATTGAGCTTGACCACGCCTTCAAAACCCAGAGGTGTATCATCGGCAGGCACGCCAAAATCGTATACATTCAGGAACTGAACTACATTTTCTGCGGTGTAGCCGGCTTCCAGCTCCACCTTGTTGCCAATCAGCTTGGTAGAGCCGTCCTTCAATGTCACATACTCCGGCTCCGGCGGCTCAGGAATTGCGCTGATCATGGTCCAGCCACTTCCGTTCCACCGGGCGTTAAAGGTCTCTGCCACCTTCACGGCAATGCCGTTATAGTAGATGATGGAGTCCTTCATAATGGTAAGGATCTTGCCGTTATGAGCAACATTAAAGCAAATGGTGTCTATGTTCGGATAGCCGATCACCTGAAATTCAGAAGCTTTCAGCTCCTTGCCCTCCAGCAAGACTGTGCCGCTAAAGTTCAGTGCCGTATTATCCACAGGTACACCAAAATTATAGAAGGTAACAAACTGAACAAGATTTTTCGCCGAGTAGCCGGGCTGCAAGACCCGGGAACCGGCGCACATCATGCTCACGCCGTCCACTTCAATGGGATAATAGGTATTTTCCAGGCGGATTTCCCGGAAGGTCACCGTCACGCCTGAATTCACAGAAGTAAAGGTTTGATTGGGTCCAAAGATCAGTTGGATGCCCTCAAGGCTATCTGTGTAGGCGGAAATATCAATTTCAAAGCGGTGGAAATCTCCGGTATTGCTCCCATCCAGGGGAATATTGCCCAGGAGCTTGCCTTTATAATCATAGACCCGGATCTGTCCGTACTTGCTGTCACTGACATGCATGTCCATGACCAGGGTGGTATTGCTGCCCTTTGTCTGCGCCTTGGGGAACTGGAACCGGATACCGGTAACCACGCCCCATGCGCCGGTACCAATCTCCACGGTCATCCCCTTGTCGTTCAAGGTGCAGTTCAGGGAATTGGGGCGGTAGCCGTTATGCTCTGCATCGGTGCTGAAACGCAGACTGTCGGTAAACAGGTCTGCATACAGCGCGTCATCGAATTTCGCCAGGCTGTTGCCGGCATCCAGGCCGTAAACCGCCGTAACCGTTTGGGCGTTCAGTGTGGTAACGCCGTTACCCAAAGGCGTGACACGGATATAGCCCTTATCTCCGGACAGCGCAAAGCTTGTTTGCTCGGTAACGGTTTCTTCCCCGTTCAAATTCACAAGGTAGCCTGCCGCACCCTCTACGGCCGTCCAGGTGGCTTCCTTGCCGTTGACGGTCACAGCCGTATCCGGCAGAATTTCCGCAATGGAAATACTGTCCACATACAAAACCATATTGTTGAAGTAACCGGCCTCCCGGTGGAAGCACAACTGAATGGCATCCGCAGGCTCACCGCCTTCATAGAAGGTGGTATTGGGATTGTAGGTAGCGTTGGGATACATACCGATGTTCTCAACGGTAGCCGCTTCTATGTAGAAGGTCATCCACTGGCCGGTCTTCAGACCGTTGACGCCGGTGGAGAAGGCACGGGTGGTGGCATCCTCCGGACGGAATTCCACATTGTTGCCTGCAAACAGGAAGCTATCCTTAATATGTTCGCCTTCCACATAAATTCTGACAGTCAGGTACTTGCCTTCCAGATCCTCCTGGGTGAAGGTCTTAGGCAGCCGCAGGCGGATGGTATTGTTACCCCAGCCCACAGCGTTATTGAAGGTTAGATCCATCTTCAGGACGCCCTGAGCGCCCTCAAATTCTGCCAGCCATTCATCCTTGTAATCGTTGCCGATCTTGTAGTACTGGTTGGCATCGCCGCCTTCCACCAGGTTGCAGTAGCCTTCCACAGAATAGTCTGCCAGAATTCCCTCTGCCGGAAGCTCTGTCGGTTTCCAGTCACGGTCCTTGACCTTCCACTGTACACTGGCGGCAGTTTCATTGCCGTAGGTATCTGTGGCAGTCAGCTCGTAGCGGAATGTACCGAAAGCGGATATTTCATAAGAGTTGTTGATTTCCCGGAAGGAACACTCCTGGAAATCCGCATCCTGTTCGCCCTTGAATTTCAGGACACGAGTCAGCTCAATGCCCTCCGCGGTGGAGGCATCCTCAATGGAGTACAACGGAAGCTTATTGACCGTATCCGCTGTAATGTCCTGCAGGAACAGGCCATTGGGAACATCCAAAAATTCTACAACAGGGCTGGTGGTATCTTTGATGGAAAAATTGACAGATTGCTGAATTTTTCCATCGTGCTTGTAAGTATACAGCAACCGATACTCGCCGGTCTTCAGATCAAAGGTGGCGTAGCTGTCCTTGACAGAGCTGTTGTCCGCAAGATTAATAACCTCATATTCCACATCGTAGGACACAATTCTGCCAGAGGCATCCTCCACATGCCCCAGGGGGAACTGGACTTTTTCGCCGGTATACTCGATCACGGCGTTATCCGGAAGCTCGCCTTCGATCTTGATCTGTATCTGCTGGCTGCAGGCGGTACAAAGCACCGCCGCACACAGAACCAGCAGCAGGACCGTCACGCATTTCAGCGCTGAGGACCTTTTCTTGTTATTCATAGAATTCTCCTTGTATTACTGACCCTGCTGCACCAGGTACTGTTCGACCCGGTCCTTCCAGGTGCCAGCCAGGGAATCCAGGGTGCTTTGATAGATCTGGTCAGCCGTCAGCGCCTGCTTGCTGTACAGGTTCTCCGACAGGGAGCCGCCGCTGACAGTGGAATCCTTGTACCAGGCCATACCGGTGGCAATGCCCACAGGCTTGTCAAACTTGGCAAGGTCTACCACAATGGCATCCTCCAGCACATCATAAACACTCTTTGTAAACTCGGAGCAGCTAAAGCCCAGTTCTTCCTCAGTGGGCACATAACCGTAGTTCAGCACCGGCAGACCGTTACAGTTCTGAGCCGCGATCAATTGCGCACGGTCAGAGGTCAGGTAGGCCATAAAGCTCTTGATATCATCCTTATTCTGTGCATTCTTGGTGATCACAAATTCACGGCAAACCAGCTCCGCCATCATATTCCGGGCTTCTGCAACAATGGCAGTGTCCTCTTCGGTAACGCCGGCAGGAAGCTGGCCATTGCCGTCTACATAGTCCACAACAGCGGACAGCACAGCGTCATCGGAAATGCTGGGGGTTCTGCTGATGATTGCGCTGACCACGGGCATCTTCATCACCCGGATATCCTGGGCCTGGATAATGCCGTCTTCCACATAGCCGGTCATTTCCTGCTCCGCGGATGCGCCGTTATAGTAAAACGCAATGGGATACTCTGCAGCGCCCCGGAAACCGCCCTGATTCAGCAGGAACTGGGTATCCAGGAAGCTCAGGCTTTCCGACTTGGAGTGGACGAATTCCACACCGTTTTGACCCTGGCACAAAGTCTGTGCCACCTGATAGGTCTTCTCAATGGCATCCTTGTTCTGCTCGACATTGTGGGGATAATCCTTGGCCAGCTCATAGGTGCCGTTATTGTTGTATTCGCAATTGAAGTAGTGGTTGTAGCCCTCCATGCCGGTCATCTGAGCAAACCAAACCTCATAGCAGTAGCGCATATAGTCTGCGCCGCCGGTGGTATCCTCACCGGCAAAGGCGGTCAGGAACACATTGTTATTGAACAGCGCTTCGCCCATTGCGAAGAATTCTTCTGTGGTATTGGGGAGCTTCCACTGGCCCTCACCAAGGGTAGCGTCCAGCAGCGTCTTATTATAGGTCCAGTTCCAGCCCATGAAGTTGGTGGCAGGCATCTGATAGTACTGGCCGTCCTCTTCGTAGTAGCTGAGCCACTTGGCATCGATCTTATCCCGGACCTTCACACCGGCCTCACCGGGAACTTCCATATCCAGCAAGCCGGACAGCTCCTCCAGGACACTGGATTTGTTGAACATATCCACTTCGATAAAGTACATATCGTGGGTGCCGGTCTGGCTGGCGATCTTCTCTCTTGCCACGTTGTTGTCAGTGCTGGACTTCAGGGAGATGTAAACATCCTGGTTGACGTTCTCCATGTAATCCGTCACCACAGCACGCAGCCACTCCACGCCGTAGCCGCCTTCATAGTAGCACAGTGTAAATTTTCTGCTGCGGTCAGCATACTTATCCTCCTGATTGCCGCCGTCACTGCTGCCGCCGTCACCGCTGCCGGTTCCGCCGCCACAGGCGCACAGCGACAGCAGCATAATTGCTGCCAGTAGTAAGCAAAGAATCTTTTTCATCATCGATACGCTCCTTTTTTAATAATTTCCTATTAGCCTTTTAATCCGCCGGACAACTGGATATCCATCAGCTTCTTCTGGAAGATGGAGAACAGTGTCACAGTGGGGATCACACATAACAAAATCGCCGCAAAATACGCCGGGTAACGCCGCATGCCTTCCGCGGTAATGACAAAGCTTCGGAAGTGATACAGGCCGGTGGCCAATGTGGGCAGCTCCGGATAGTAGATCAGGGAGCTTTCCACATCCGCCCAGAACAAAATGAAGTCCGAAAGGATCAACGCTGTCATTGGGGAGATCACCTGGGGCAGCATAATTTTGAAAAATACGGTAAAATGTCCGGCACCGTCCATAAAGGCTGACTCCGCATAGGCCCAATCCACATTTTGGAAGCAGCTATACATAATAATGAAGGTTGCGCCAATGGTGGATGCGGTCACGAAAATATAGGCTCTTGAATTGTACACGCCCATGGCGGAAATAAACTTCAGGTTACTGGGCATGCTGCCTACGATGGGGATCATCATAGTGATCAGGGCGAACCAGTACAGGAACTTTCTGCCCCGGAACTGATACTTGGCACATACATACGCACCGCAGGTGGACAGGAATACGCCCAACAGTGCGCTGCCGCCGGCAAACCACAGGCTGTTGATGATCATCTCGAAAATGCCGGTGCCTTCATGCTTCAGGTTTTGCCAGGCATCCACATAGTTTGACAGCTTCAAGCCGTCCTTGGGGAACGGGAAGATGCTCATATAATACTCTTTGTAATCCGACACCGAGGAAAACAGCGCGTATATGTATGGCATCAGCAAAATCAGCGTGTATACCACAAAGATCAGGCATACGATCCACCCGGTAACGCCTAAGGTGCCTTTTTCCTGATCCTTCCGAGGGGACAAAATTCGTTTTTTCATCAGTATGTCACCTCCGGATTTGCTTTGTTGATGATCAGCCGGGAGATCAGCAGGATGGGGATGCCCAGGCAGGTAAACACCAGTCCCACCGCCGCCGGATAATTGTAGGAGTCGCCCATGACCTGGGTAAAGAGCCAATAACCCAATGTGGTGGTATCCGCGGCACCCTGGGTCATATACAGGATGGGACCGCTGGCGGCAAATACGCCGCAAAGGCTCATCAGGAAGAAGGTGGCGTAGGTTCCGAAGGTCAGCGGGAATACCAAAGACCAGAATTCACGCCAGGTAGAACATCCGTCCAGCTTGCCTGCTTCAATGATCTCCTTGGGAATTCGGTTCATAGCACCCAGGAAAATCAAATAGGTGGTGCCGATACCGGACAGGAACATAAAGGCAATAATGGTATTGGTAGCCGTTTCAGGACGGGCCAGCAAATTGTTAAACTGGATGCCGAACACCTCGTCCATAATCTTGTACAGCGGACCGCCTACCCGGATCAGCTCCATAAAGATAGCCGTGGTAATGACCGGGGCGATCAGGCAGGGCAAATAGAAGGTAAACCGGTAAATCTTGTAGCCCGGGACCTTCTTATACAGGAAATAGGCCACTACATAACACAAAAACTGCTGAATTAATCCTACTACGAAGTATTTCAGGGTGTTTTTCAGGGCAAGTGCCAGGATGCCGTTGCCCTGCATATCCTGGAAGAACATCCGGAAGTTACGCATGGTAAAGGGCTCCCGGAAGGGCTCTCCATCGGAAAATGCCAGCAATATAGAGTAGCCGTTCACGGCAAAGTAGCGGAAAATGCCGTACAATGCCGGTATGATCATGATGAAAATAAAAATATTTCTGTTAAGCTTGGATTTCACTTTACTGTCTAATTTCATAGCGTCCTCCTCTTACACAGGAATGACAAATGCGGCCGCGCCACACGGAAGGGTCAGACGCACCTGGCCATCCACCAGGTTCACCTGCTTAACACCCTCTTCTGTGTAGACCAGCGCATCTGTGCAGCCCTCAAAGGTCAAGGTCACCACATTGGTCATATTCAGATCCGGTGCTGTGTAGTTCACAGCCATGAAACCGGCCTGACCGTTTTGATCAAAGCAGCCCACAATGGTGTCATAGCGGCTTTCTACCTTTTTCAGCACGCCGGTGTCTTCCAAAAGCATACCGTCCAAAATTTCGAACATATCCTCCGGTCCACTTTCACTGCCGTGGTTGACAGTCATGCCGACCCAGTCAAAGGCGCAGATCAGCCGTTCAAAGGGCATGGCACGCTGATTGGCTTCCATCACATGGTCATAAATCCGCTTTTGACCGGTCATATCGATAATACCGGAAAGGCCAACACCCTCCAGGCTTCGGTAGCAGAAGTATTCAAACAGCCGTGCGCCTGCCGCCATACCGGCGTACATTTGGAAGGTCACATCACTGCTGGAGGTAATATCCCGCAGCTTCAGTGCGCTGTCCTGCATGGTCTGCAGGCAGATGCCCATAATTGCCTGCTGCTCTTCAGGGGCCGTTTCATTATAATTCTTGGTGGCATGGGCCAGCACCAGTACATCGTGCAGAAAGTTTTCCCGGATCACACCGCCGCCTTCCGGCAAGGGGTAATTATCCATGCAGATGCTTCTGCCGCCACTTTCCACCTTCTTCAGCACATTTTCCACATACGCATCGATAAAGTCCACATAGGTAGTTCCGGACGGCCAGTGGTTCCAGGAACCGCTGCCTACATGGTTGATGTGCCAAAACGCATCGGGATAGTACTCATTCTTCCACTGGATCAGGGTATCCAACTGATCCAGGGCCGGATGCAGGCTTTCATTATCCTCTGTGGCAGGATCATCCTCCAGGGTATTCTGGAAAGGCTCGTCCATCATATAAAAGCCGGTAACATTCTCATATTCCAGGAAATCGTCGGTAATGTCTCTGGGGGCCAGGGTGTAGGGGGTTCCGTAGTTGCTGCCGGTCTTTTCGGTTTCGATCTGGAAATACTCCGGATCGTTCTGCATATTACGGATCCAAATCTCAAAGCCCTGCTCCGTCAAAATATCAATGGCCTGCTTGTAGCCGTCGCTCAGGGTCCCGTTTTCCACCATGGCAACATGGTCCTCTGTTAAGATCCAGTGGGTGAAGCCCATGTCCTTGTAAAGCTGAACAGCCTCCGGATCAAAGGGATTGGGGGGCATATCCGCAATGGTGATCATTTTCTCATCCGTCACGTAAGCCTCCGGGTCCAGCTTGACGCTGTCGGAAGCCCCTTCCCCACCGCAGGCTGTCAGTGTCAGTACTGCCAGCAGCAGCGCTATGATGCGGTATATTGTTTTCATCGTGTACCTCCGTCATTTAAAATCTTGAAACTGTACCGATTTTCTATGCTTCGCCCTGGCTGCGGATATCCCACTGACCGGCTTCCAGGCGGAAGCGGAAATATCCGTCCCGGTCCGGATGGTAGCTCCGGCCGGTGGCTGCATCACGCAGGCAATGGCAGACTGCCGGGAAGCAGCACTGAGCTGTCAGGCCCTGGGGAACGGAAAGCCGGATCGCATAGCCGTCCCCTTCCCGGGACCAGCGTACGGATATCTCACCCCAGGGAGTTGTCTTTTTCGCTTCTGCCCAGGGCAGATATTCCATAAAATAAGGTGTAATCCGCACGGTTTTCTGATAAAGCTGTGTCAGGTCCAGGCCTGCCACCTTTTCATAAAGCCAGGCTACTACAGAGCCGTACATAGGATGGCAGTGAGACAGATCTCCGCCGCCCTTGATCAGCTTGCTGTTGCCGATCTCACCGATGTAATAATCCGGCCACTGCTTGCTCCAATGCTCGCTGAAGGTGGTCTCATTGTCCATCAGGCTGAAGTAAGACGGGTATGTTTTTGCGGTCATGATCCGCCAGGCAATGTCACACATGCCGTTTTCCGTCAAATAGTTGATCAGAACAGGGGTCAGCACGATGCCGGTGTCCAGGTGATAGTCCGTTTCCACGGTATAATGCCGGATCAACTGTTCCTTCATTTTTTGCCGGTACTCCGGCGGCACGATCTGTTCTGCCAGAGCCAGCATATTTTCACCCTGCACCCCATTGCCGTAGGTGCATGCCTCCGGGTCAAAGAATACCCGGTTGATCGCCTCGGTTATGGACACCGTCAGCGCTTTCCAGGCTTCCTGCTCCGCTTCTTCCAGCTCCTGCGCCAAAAACAGCGCTGTTTTCACCGCCTGCAAATAGCATACCGTGCTGATGTAGTACACATCGGAGGTCACCACCTCCGGTGCCAGCCAATCCCCCAGCAGCCAGCTATGATCGTTACTGCGGATCACGCCGCTATCATCGCAGTTTCTTTGACAGTAAGCAAGCCACCGCCGGATGGCCTCGTAGCCTTGCCGGGCAATGACCTTGTCCCCTGTCAGCTCATATAGCTGCTTTGTCACCACACAAACCGCATTGCCCCAGGCATAGCCGCCGCCACCGCCAAGATGGGGGGCTGTATTGGGGATCTTGCCGTCGGCACACTGACTGTCCAAAATATCCCGGAACCATTTGTAGAAAAAGTCCACGGCAGAAAGGCTGTAGCAAGCCGATCTCATCACAAGGCTGCCGTCACCGGTGTAGGGAAGCCGTTCTCTGTGGGGACAGTCCGATATGCATCCGCTGTGCATATTGCACTTCAGGGTATGGACAAACATCTCATGGATGTGGTCAAGAATCGGCTCGCCGCTGGCAAAGCTGCCATCGTCCTTCAGGTCCATATGAATGAACAGGGACGACAGCTCCGTGATCTGCGCCGTATCCGAAATCAGCGCATACCGGTAGCAATTCCAGCTAAACTTCGGATGGATGATATTCTCGCCTTTTTTCAGGCGGTAGGTGCTCTGCTGATAAATAGACCGTGTCTCACCGGTTATGATATGCGGCGCATGCCAGGTTCCGGTTTCCACATTCACGCTGCCATCGGGATTTAAAACCTCGGCAAATTGAATATGCAGCGTGGTCTCCTCCGTGGCCGTTGCTATCAGGCGCAAGCCGCCGGAATGATTGATGCCAAAGTCATATACCGTTCCTTCCGGGGTTTTCCAGGAAGCCACCGGCTTTAATTCCCGAATGACCCGGTCCTCCGGACACTCCGGTGCCGTCAGCACACCGGTAGGCGGCGTAACCGGTACCGCCGGCGTATACGCGGAAAGCTCTGCGGTATAATCGATCTGATCGCCGGCATAGAGCCTGCTGTTTCCATTGCCCGGTCTGGCACAAGTGGCAGGATCACTGACAAAGCGGTGCTCCCCTTCCCCGTCCTGGATGTGCAGCTCATAGATCAGCCCCGGCTGACCAAAGGTCATATCCGGCAACGGCTCATACATGAACTTTTCCCAGTGGCTGTAATAGCCGTCAGACACCTGCGCCGTCAGCACATTGCTGCCGGGTTGCAGCAGAGCCGTTACATCATAAGTGTAGTAGGTCACCCGGTAGCCGCTGTCCCTGTCAGGAAATTGGGGACGGTAGGTAAAATTCGTCACCGGCGGCACAAAATAGGACTGATCCAAATCGCAGCCGTTTAGCTGTGCCGCAAAAAAGCCAAGACCGCATATGTACAGCCGTGCCTTTTCCGGCCGGGCAGACAGCGTGATCTCCTTGCGGAATTCCAGCACCTGTCCATCCGGGGCAGGCAATCCGATCCACTGACCTTGCCACTGCTGCAGGCCGGTTTCGAAGAACCCCGGCTCGGAGGTCAGTACACTTCCGTCGGCAAGCACTGCGCGCACCTGCCAGCAATAGCCGGTACACGGACGCAGATACTGGGCAGGAACCCAGGCCGTGTATCCCTCACAGGAAAGGCTGCAAACCGTCTGACCGGTGTCGTATTGTGATATTTGAATTGTGCAGGCAGTGATTTCCCGGGTTCCGTCCGTTTCAAAGTGCAGCCGCACATTTTCCGGATTCACGCCCAGGGGAGCTTCCCTGCCGCAGCATTTGAGCAGAAATTTCATGTTAATCTCTTCCTAATAACTTGCAGAAGTGGGCATATACGCCAAAGGTCCATCCTAACATGGTAGGCATTTCATATTCGTCCACAACTTCCGCGTTGCCTTTGACTACATTATATTTTTCCCACAGGTGGCCGGTTTCTTTGAAGCAGCGCTCCACCAGCTCCACATACTTTTCGGCGATGCGCATTGCATCCTCCCGGTAGCCGTAGCGCAAAAGTCCGTCCACAATGATCCGCTGGGTGGGAGGCCAGCCATTGGGGTGTCCCCACTGATAATTGCCGGGCTTATCGCATTTTTCCACACAGGCTACGCCATAAGGCTCCTCGACCCGGTGCAAAACCCCTACCGCGGCCGCCGCTTCCTCAGCTGTGGCCATGCCCACATACAGGGGGTAGAAGGTCGCGGCACTGACAATGCCGGTCCTTTCCTCGGTGCGCTCATTGTAATCGTAAAACACCTGATCCTCGCCTTGCAAATACTGCCGCATCAGGCGGCCTCGCGCTTCGCAGGCTTCACGCCACTTTGCCGCGTCCTCAGCATTTCCAAGCTGCCGGGCAAAGAAGCTGAGCTGGTCTTCCAGGGAGTACAGCCAGCTATTGAGGTCCACGGGGGCGAAATTGAACACTTCCCAGCCCATCCGGGGCGTAAAGTCCCAGCCGCTTTCTCCGGCTGCGTGATTGGCTCTTGCCATATCCCCATCGGTCATGCCCTCCGGACGGAAACCCAGCCGGCCAATGGCCGACATGCTGGAGTGTTCCACCCATGCTTCCGGCAGGGGCTCGCAATCATAGCGGTTCAGGCCGCTTTTATTCTTGCGACGTTCCATCCAGAACTGATGCTCCTTGACAAGCCGGGGGTAGGCCTGGGCCAGCCAGGTCTTATCCTGTGTCTGGTCGTAGTACTCCCGGACCATCAGTGCCAAAACCGGCGGTTGGGAATTATACAGAAAATATGTATTGCTGCCATTGAGCACAAAGCCAAAACGGTCGATCATATGCAGCAGATCCTCGATATTGTTTTTCACCTGCTGCAGATCTCCCCGGAGGATCAATCCGGTGTTGGCAAAATAAGTATCCCAATAGTACATCTCCTGAAACATCCCCTTGACACTGGGGATCAAATAAGGATACGGCAGGGCGTACAACGATTCCGTGTCCTGCTCCTGAAACCGGATGCTCAGCGGCAGATTTTTCTCAATGTATTCTTTTAGCTCCATATTGACCTCGCTTTGCTCTGTGTTGACCTTGCCGGGTATTTCCCGGTTTTTTCCCGTCATTTTTCATGCTTTTTGGTAAGTTTTTGAATATTTTGCCATATATGGCACACTGCCCCAAAATGACTTTTGTAGCATTTTACTACAATATATCATAGCTTCCTCCCGTTATTCTTTACTGTTTTTTACTGCAACTTGCTCTGTATTGACCTACATGGCAGAAAATGCTTGATAATCTCAGCCCTTTGGATATATAATATGAGCAGAATTGACAAAAAGGGGGGTCAGTGTGAGCTGCAACATTCTGGAAGATTGGATGACCACGCCGGAGCATCCTTTTAATTCCAAAATCACAGAATATGGCGACGATATCCATCACCGTCACCAGTTTTATGAGATCTTCTATGTGCTGGAAGGCTCCATTCCCCATACGCTCAACGGCGAAACGCAGGTCCTTCACGCCGGTGACATGGTATTTCTGAATTTGACCGATTCCCACTATTTTCAACGGGACGAGGGCAACACCTGCAAGCACCGGGATATCATTATCCATACGGAATTTTTCGACTCCCTTTGCAGTTTTCTGGGAGAAAACTTCAGAGATGCCTATCAAAACAATCTGCTCCCCAAGGTGCTGACCCTTTCTTTGGAGCAGATGGAAAGCTACGAACACCGGATCACCAACGCCATTTTGACCTCCGGCATGAATTCTGAGTATCGGCTGGCCTCCACCCGGGCGTTGTGCATCTCCCTGTTAAATCAGTTGGTGGAGGATCGGATTCGCCACAACGACGCCTACTACCCCATGTGGTTCCGTGAGCTTTTAGGTCGCTTCCATATGAACGATTTCTTAAAGGTGGGCCTGGACGAAATTTTGGAACCCTTTCATTTCAATAAATCCTATTTATGCCGCCGTTTCCGGCAGTACACCGGCTACACCATGACCGAGTATCTGAACCGGATCCGTTTGCAGCAAGCCGCATTTCAGCTCCAGTATACGGATAACACCATTTTGTCTGTGTGCAACAATGTAGGCTTTTCCTCCATATCCTATTTTAACAAGCTCTTTAAGCAAACCTACGGCGTTTCTCCCAAAACCTTCCGCAAAAACAGAACAAAGAAGGTACCCCATTTATAATTCAAAGCAGGAACAGAACTGTTCCTGCTTTTTTCATACTGTCGAAAAAACTTGTCATTGCGAGCCAGTGCTCTTAAGTGGCGTGGCAATCCGCTTCCCAAAAAGTTTCGTTTTTTCTGGCTTTTCATGAAAAATATACTTTGGGGAACGGATTCCCACATCGCTTCGCTCCTCGGAATGACACCGCTTTTCGGGAAAGATGCTTTTTTTCATCCAACCAGGTACGCCTTGACAGATCACCTGCAAAGGCTTTACAATATAGTATAAAGTAACATAAATCACGCTTTGGAAGGATGACGGATATGCCTTTTGAGATCGTAAGAAATGATATCACCAAAATGGCAGTGGACGCCATTGTGAACACAGCCAACCCCCGTCCTGTGATCGGTTCCGGAACGGATTCCATGATCCACAAGGCTGCAGGCCCGGAGCTTCTGACAGCACGACAGGCAATTGGACCGATCCATGTGGGATGCGCAGAGCTCACGCCGGCTTTTGGCCTGCAGGCGAACTATGTGATCCACACAGTTGGCCCCGTTTGGAACGGTGGCGAACACGGTGAAGAGGCGTTGCTTCGTAGCTGCTACGATCAGGCGTTAAGTCTGGCATTGGCTCACAACTGCCAGTCCATTGCCTTCCCCTTGATCTCCACCGGCAACTACGGTTTTCCCAAGGATAAAGCCTTGCAGATCGCCATTGCCGCCTTCAGCACCTTCCTGCTGGAGCAGGAAATGCAGATCTATTTGGTGGTATTTGACCGAACCTCCTTTAAGCTGTCGGAAAAGCTGTTTCAAAGCGTTGCCAGCTACATCGACCAAAACTATGTTGACACCCACCAAATGCCCTCCTTTGGCCACAGAAGAAGCATTGGGTCCTGTGCTGCCCGCCGGCAGCCCACGGAAGACATAGATTACTGTGCTTCTTTGGAAGACTGCTCCGAAACATCGGTGCTGCGGCCTTATGCCCCCATGGCTGCATCCAAGTCCCTTTCTTTGGAGGATATGCTCAAGCAAGCCGATGCCGGTTTTACCGAAACCCTTTTGCGGATGATCGACAACACCGGCAAAAAGGACTCTGAGATTTACAAAAAGGCAAACATCTCCAAGCAGCACTTCTCCAAAATCCGCAATAATCCAAACTATAAGCCAACAAAGCCCACTGCCATTGCATTGGCGTTAGCATTGGAGCTCAGTCTGGAGGACACAAAGGACTTAATCGGCCGTGCCGGTTACGCACTGACCAACAGCAGCAAATTCGACCTGATCATTCGTTATTTTATTGAGCAGCATAATTACAACATCGTGGAAATCAACATTGCGCTGTATGAATTCGATCAGGCCCTGCTTGGCGGATAAAAGTCCCCTGGCAGTTGACCAAATAAATCAAAAAACCTCCTATAATGTGGGTGTAAGCTAAAACACACGAACATTATAGGAGGTTTTATTATGAAGAAGAATTTGACAGAGATCGTATTTATCCTGGACCGCAGCGGATCTATGGCAGGCCTGGAGGACGACACCGTCGGCGGCTTCAACGCCATGATCGAAAAGCAAAAGTCAGAGCCCGGTGAGGCCCTGATCAGCACCGTACTGTTTGACAACGTCAGCCAGGTCATTCATGACCGTGTGGACCTGCAGGCCGTTGCGCCTATGACTCGGAAGGAATACTATGTCCGTGGCTGTACGGCACTGTTGGATGCTGTAGGCGGTGCCATCCACCACATTGGAAATGTCCACAAGTACGCCCGTGAGGAGGACCGTCCGGAGAAAACACTGTTCGTCATCACCACCGACGGCATGGAAAACGCCAGCCGGAAGTATTCCTATGACCGGGTCAAAATGATGATCCAGCGGCAAAAAGAAAAGTACGGCTGGGAGTTTATCTTCCTGGGTGCCAACATCGATGCTGTGAAGGAAGCCGCCCGGTTTGGCATCGGTGCAGATCGGGCCGCCAACTACCACGCCGACCGCAAAGGAACCGGCGTCATTTACGAAACTGTCAGCGACGCCATCTGCCATGTCCGCCAATGCGCCGCACCGCTGGCCGCAGGCTGGAAACAAAAAGTCGACGAGGATTATCATAACCGGGATCAAAAGTGACGCAACGCTCCCACCGCCCCCTCTTACCAATGCTGTCACGTTAAACGAATCCATTTATTTTCGTCCCCGGGTATCCGAAATTCAAAAAACCTCTTGACTCTCACGCTGCGTCATAGTATACGATAGTCTCAGGAGGAGGGATGCGTATGATGACCGTCGCGCAAGTAAGCAAGCGTACCGGTGTCAGCGTGCGGACGCTGCACCATTACGATCAGATCGGCCTGCTGAAGCCCACTGAGGTAACGGATGCCGGCTATCGGCTGTATGATGACAGGGCCTTGGACAAGCTTTATATGATCCTGATGTATCGGGAGCTGGGACTGCGCTTAAATGAGATCAGCAGCATTTTGGACGCACCGGACTATGACCGGAACCGTGTTTTGGAGCACCAGATCAAGCTGATGCAGGAGCGCATAGAAAAACTGCAAAACCGGATTAATCTGGCAAAAGGAATGTTAATGTTAGGAGTGAAGTATATGGATTTTGAAGGATTTGACCCCAAGAAAATTGACGAATACAGTCAGCAGGCCAAGACACTTTATGGCAAAACGGATGCTTACAAGGAATTCCAGCAGAAGTCCAAGAATCGGACCGCCGAACAGGAAAAGAACCTGAACGCACAGGTGATGGAGCTGTTTGCAAAACTGGGCAAGATGCGCCCCTGCCCGCCGGACAGCGAAGAAGCCCAAAACTGGGCGAAGGAGCTGCAGGCGTTCTTCACAGAGCATTTTTACACCTGCACGCCCCAAATTCTCAAGGGTTTGGCAGAAAGCTATGCCGGCGGCGGCAGCATGACGGAAAACATCGACAAAGTCGGCGGCGAGGGCACAGGTGCCTTTGCCAAGCAGATTATTGACATCTACACCCAAAAACTGCTATGAAAAACATAAAATTGCCGCTGAGGAACCCAAATTCCTCAGCGGCTTTTTGCAATGATTTGATTTTTTGCAGCTATCATATCCCGGTCATCCGGGTGAAGCTGCAGCACATAATTAATCTTACCCAGCAGTTGCATCCGATATGCATCCTCCGGGATATCCAGACCGATTTTCTGCAAATGTTCCCGGATACCAAACTTTCTGCAGTAATATAGCTCCTGCCGCAGCTTGCGGCGGTAGTCTGCAGGGATACTCAGC
>JAFSET010000067.1 GCA_017435615.1 Oscillospiraceae bacterium
ATCTTATGGCATGCGTAACTTCAATAATTTCAGAAAGAGAATCCTATTCTGTAATACATAAAAATCGTGCCGGAGCAAAAGCTCCGACACGACCTAAAGATTATTCTATTTTAGCTCTACCCCAACTATTGACATAGAACCCAAAAAAGTACAAGGGTGCCGCGTTCGCAGCACCCTTGTGTTGTATCTTCATTAATCGATCACAGCGCCTACGGGCTTCAGAGGCTCCAGGAACTTGACCACATCTTCCTTTGCCTTTTCCACATCCACCTCATAGTTGTCTGCCAGAGCCTGTGCCAGGCTGTCAACAGTCTGATCCTGCTCCATCAGGTCCCACAAAAACTTTCCGGTAGCATTCATAGTGATCATGCCGGAGAAGGTCTTGACCATTTCACCAACAGGCGCCAACACATAACGGCCCGCAACCTGTCTCATTAAAAATCCGGGATTTCTTTTCATATTACTTTCCGCCCTTCGTTTTATTACTGTTTGCAGCCTCTGACTTTGCGCTGCTGGATTTCTTGTTTGTGGCTACATAGGCATATTTGCTGCGATACTTGTATCTGTATCTATACCGGTATCTGTACTTATAGCCCTTGCCGCCTTCATCGATAATGCCGTTGAGCACAAAGCCCAAAAGCCGGGAATTGGACAGCTCCAACTGTTTAACACCGCGAATGACCGCATCCTTTTCCGTCTCATTCTGACGAACCAGGAACAGCACGCCGTCGGTCACATTGGCCACCTCACAAGCATCGGAAACGATACTGACAGGCGGTGTATCGACCAAAATATAATCATAATGCTCCGACATCGTGTCGATCAACTGCTTCATCCGGGCGTTGCCCAAAAGCTCCAACGGATTGGGGGGAACCTCTCCGGCAAACAACACATCCAAATTAGGACGCACGCCTTTGCGGATGGCCTCTTCCACATCACACAGTCCTGCCAAAATATTGGAAAGGCCGGGGGATGCTTTTTCGATCAGCAGTCTCGCCTGGCTGGGACGGCGCATATCACCGTCGATCAACAGGACCTTACTGCCCGTTTCCGCAAAGGAGATAGCCAAATTCAAAATGGTCGTGCTTTTACCTTCACTGGCCAAACCGCTGGTCAGGCACAGCCGCTTGCAGCCCTCACCGGGGATGGCAAAGCGGATGTTGGTACGCAGAGTATTGTAGGCTTCCTGAATGTAGAAGCTGCTGTTAGGTCCTAAAAGCAGCCGACGCTGAGCGGTAAAGCTCTGCTCGGGATCCGATATTTTTTTCTTTTTCAGAATACTCATTTCCGACCCTCCCTGGGCTTGGCATCGGACTCATCGGAGGTATATCCACCATAAGCCTTGTAGCCCCTATAGCCCTTATAGCCATAGCCGTCCTTCATCTCCATCGCAAGGTCGGGAATCAGGCCCAACACCGGCGCATTGGAAATCGCCGCCAGATCCTCTTCTCCCTTCACGCGCACATCCAGCAAAGTCTGCAGCACAATAAAGCAGACGGCAGCCAGTGCACCAGCAACCATACCAACCGTTGTGTTTCCGGTTTTGTTCGGACTGTAAGGCATATTGGCAACCTTTGCATAGTCCACGATCTTAGTGGAGCTGCCTTCCACGAAATAAGCGATTTCCGCCGGTGCAACATCCGCAATGGCATTGGCAATGGTCGCGGCAATCTGGGGATCGGCATTGGAGATATAAACCTTGAAAACCTCGGTCTCACCTTCTGCTGCCGCAGACATCATGTAGCGAATACCGGCTGCAGAAACACCCACGTTTGCCTGCTCCGCCACCTTTGTCAAAACCGTATCACTTTTCAGAATGTTGATATATGTATCAACCAGACGCTGTGAAGTAGCCAGGTCCGAAGCGGAAATACCGGTATTGCCTGTAGTCTGCAGGTTGTTATTCACATAGATGGTCACGCTGGACCGATACATCGGTGTCACAAAATTTGCGGTATAGGCATAAGCAAGTGCGCCCACGATAACCGCACACAGAACCACCAGCCAAATCTTTCGTATAACGGCTGACACAAGCTCTGTTAAATTCAGATCCTTTACATTCTCCATATATACAAAGCCTCCTTGCTATTCAGCTTTATCTTGAGCACAATACACCAATTTACCGATATATTATATCACAGTGAGCATCTTGCGTCAACCGGATTTTTAATTTTTCTTGTAATTCTGAGACCCTGTGCTATAATGAAGAAAACAGATACTTCAGGAGGTTTTGAAATGATTGACAGAAAATACGCTGACCACGCCTGGGAGCAGGCAGCCGCCCTTTTGGCAGTAGACTCCCCTTCCGGATTTACGGACAAAGCCGCTGCGTGGTTGCTGGATACTTTTTCCGCACTGGGCTTTGATACCAAGCTGACGGAAAAAGGCGGTGTCCTGGTGGATTTAGGCGGCGCTGACAGCACAAACGGTGTGCTTTTAGCCGCTCATGCCGATACCCTTGGCGCAATGGTCGCTGAGGTCAAGGGCAACGGCCGTCTGCGGCTGACCGCTTTGGGCGGTATGAGCGCCAATAACGGCGAGGCGGAAAATGTCCGGGTCTACACGCGCTGCGGCAAGGTTATCGAAGGCACTTTGCAGCTTTGCAACGCCTCCGTACACGTGAACGGAGAATACGCCACCACCACCCGGAATTTCGACACCACAGAGGTGGTGCTGGATGAGGATGTGACCTCTGCCGATGCAGCCCGGGCTTTGGGTATCGAGACCGGTGACATCGTCTGCTTTGACCCCCGGACGCGGCGCACCGAATCCGGTTATCTGAAAAGCCGCTTTTTGGATGACAAGCTCTCTGTGGGCATTTTACTGGGTCTTGCCAAGCATATTGCAGACAACAACATCTGTCTGCCCCGGAAGACCTATATCCATGTTACGGTCTACGAGGAAGTAGGCCACGGCGGATCCGGATCTGTCCCGGCAGGTGTGACGGAAGCCATCAGCGTGGATATGGGCTGTGTAGGCAACGGCCTCGCCTGTACCGAGCGTCAGGTGTCCATCTGTGCCAAAGACTCCGGCGGACCTTACAGCTACCAGGTCGTGGGCAAGCTGATCGAGGCCGCGAAAGCCGCAGGCGCAGACTACGCAGTAGATGTATATCCCCACTATGGCTCTGATGTGGAGGCCACTTTGCGTGCCGGCTTTGATATCCGCCACGGCCTGATCGGTCCCGGTGTCTATGCCAGTCACGGCTACGAGCGCAGCCACATTGACGGTGTACACAACACCTTGAAGCTTCTGTGCGCTTATTTGAAAGCCCAGTAAGGGTTTATAATCCACCGAACGATCACGAAAGAAGGCGTTTGCATGCTTGATGTATTTTTAGCGACCCTCAGCCCCATGCTGGTGCTGCTGCTGTGTATCATCGTAGGCTTTGTGCTGAACAAGAAAAAGCTTTGTCCGGAAAACACCACAACCGTCCTTTCCAAATTGGAAACCACGGTGCTGTGTCCGGCGCTGAATATCAGCACCTTTAGCCGTTACTGTACGGTAGCCTCTCTGTCGGAGCAGTACAAGCTGGTGCTCTACAGTCTGCTGGCCGTAGTGCTGGCCATCGGCCTATCCTATGCCCTCAGCCCCCTGTTTGAAAAGAAGGGCTACACCCGGAATGTTTACAAATACGCCATTGCCTTCAGTAATCACGGCTTTATGGGCAATGCCATTGTACCGGCTATTTTAGGCGGCGAAATGCTGTATTCGTATATGCTGTTTGCCCTGCCTCTGAATATTTTCACCTACACCTGGGGTCTCAGTATTTTGATCCCCAAGGGTAATGAGCGGCAAAACCCCCTGAAAAAACTGGTAAATCCCATTTTGATGTCTGTGCTGATCGGTGCGGCTTTGGGTCTTTCCGGACTGGTGCTGCCTGATTTTATCAGCACCGCTCTGCAAAACTTAGGCTCCTGCATGGGTCCCATTGCCATGATCCTCACCGGCTTTGTGATCGGCAGCTATTCCCTGAAAAGTCTGCTGACCAACAAAAAGGTCTATATTGCAACGGCCCTTCGGCTTTTTGTGATCCCGGCATTTTTCATTGTTCTGTTAAAGCTGTTAGGCGCAGACAATACGGTGCTGACCATGTGTCTGTTTGGCTTTGCCACGCCTCTGGGCCTGAATACGGTGGTATTTCCCGCGGCCTATGGCGGTGATACCGCCCCCGGTGCGGCAATGGCTATGGTCTCCCACACCCTGTGCGTGATCACCATTCCCATTATGTATATGCTGCTTACCGCATTTATCCTGTAACCAAGGAGATCTGTTATGAATGATTTTCACTCCGGCAAGCTTAGGAAGGCTGTGACCTTCAGCTATGATGACGGTGTTGTCCAGGATATCCGGATGATCGAGTTGATGAACAAATACGGTCTGAAGGGTACCTTTAACCTGAATTCTCAGCTTTTAGGATCCGGCGGTATGCTCAAAGGTGCCGACTACCGGCTGTGCCATTATAAAATCCGGCCGGAGGATGTAAGGGAGCTGTACCAGGGCCACGAAATTGCCGCCCACACCCTGACCCACCCCAATCTGACCACACTGCCTGACGACGAGGTGATCCGTCAGGTAGAGCAGGACCGGCTGCGGCTGTCGGAGCTGGCTGGCTATGAGGTAGTGGGTATGGCCTACCCCTACGGCAGAGCAGATGACCGTGTAGCCGGGTTGCTCAAGGAGCACACCGGCGTGCTGTACAGCCGTACTGTGGATCACAACAACAGCTTCGACCGGCAAGCCGACCTCTACCGCTTTGACCCTACCTCCTATCACCACGACTACCGGTCCATGACGGAGCTGGCTCACCGTTTTATTGAAATGAAGCCGGACAAGCCTCAGATCTTTTACATTTGGGGGCACAGCTATGAGCAGGACTGTGACAGTCTGCACTGGTCCCATCTTGAGGAGTTTTTTAAGCTGATCTCTGGCCATGAGGATATTTTTTACGGCACCAACAAGGATATCCTGCTTTGATCAAATTCCAGTTTATCGAGCTGTTGCTGGTATCAAATTGCCGCCCTACGGGCGGCGCAATGCTGCGCATTGCAGTAGCTATGCAAAAGCCAACAACCTTAAGCGGTGTCATTGCGAGCCGCCAAAAGGCGGCGTGGCAATCTCAAAGGGGAACTTTATTCATTCAGATTACCAAAGGATATTGGGAACCTTAAATAATAAATATTTTTTGGCTGGCACGGGTCCTTTAGGATGC
>JAFSET010000068.1 GCA_017435615.1 Oscillospiraceae bacterium
TATTTATTATTTCAGGTCCCTAATATCCTTTGGCACCATCAACGAATAAAGTTTCCCTTTGAGATTGCCACGGGTGCTGCGCACCCTCGCAATGACACCACTGTGAGTTTCTTGCTTTTTATCGACCGGGTGGAAGGGTTGTTCCTTAGAGAAACGGATTGCCACACCAGTGACATAGGTCACTGGTTCGCAATGACACCGCTGTAGCTTTTTGGTTTTATTGTAAATGGCGCAAAGATGTTGCGTATCAGCGGTTTTCCTGTTTAATAAGGCAATAAATACCTACCAATATGTCATTGCGAGCCAGTGCTCACACTGGCGTGGCAATCCGTTCCCCCGGCATTTATAGAAGGCCAT
Organism: Oscillospiraceae bacterium; assembly: GCA_017435615.1. Lineage (GTDB taxonomy): Bacteria > Bacillota > Clostridia > Oscillospirales > Oscillospiraceae > Faecousia. Next base: position 358 of record JAFSET010000068.1, read on the forward strand.
TGCCCGTCAGGGCAATTAACTCGACAAACTAAATTTTACGACTTGCTGCTTCATTTGACAGCAAAACCCGGTGTTGTCCTTTGATATCATTGGCAACACCGGGTTGTTTGATTATTGAATACGCACCTGCATGAACAGGTTTTCCACATACCGGGTAATTTCCTCCGGCAGGAAGGCGTAGCTGGTGCCATTGGCAAGGACCTCATCCGAGGGGTAGACCACCGGATTATTGGCCAATGCCTCATCCATATGGTCCCGGGCACCCTCAATGGGGGAGCCGTAGCAGATATAATCCATATTGGCGCCGGAAATCTCCGGGCGGCACATAAAGTCAATAAACAGCTCAGCCTCTTTTTTGTTTTCCGCACAGGTGGGGACACACATAGCATCAATGAACAGGTTGAAGCCCTGATCCTCCGGCAGGTAGAACTGCAGGTTGGGGTTATTCTCCATCATCATCATGCAGTCACCGGCATAGTAGGCCGCCACATAGGCGTTTTCCCCTTCCATAGCCGCATAGATCTGATCCATCACATACTGGCGAACCACAGGCCGCTGCTTGGCAAGCTCATCAGCGCACTGCTGCAAAAGTGCCTTGTCGGTGGTGTTTACATCAATTCCCAGCTTATACTGGGCAACGCCAAAGGCATCCCGGGAATTATCAAACATCAAAATCTTATCCTGATATTTTTCATTCCACAGCAGTTCCCAGCCGGTCACATCTGCCTCGTCCACATATTTAGTGTTGTAGATGATGCCCACTGTACCCCAGGTGTAGGGCACAGAATAGCGGTTTTCCGGATCATAGGCCGTGTTTTTGAAATTCTCCTGCACGTTGGCATAATTGGGAATGTTGTCAAAATCCAGCTCCAGCAGCATATTCTCCTGAATGAGCCGGGCGATCATATAGTCAGACGGAATGATCACATCCACCGTCAGGCCGCCGCCGGCCAGCTTGGAATAGAGTGCTTCGTTGGAGTCGTAGGTAGAGTAATTGACATCAATGTTGGGATACGCTTCCTCGAAGGCCGCAACGATGTCCACGGTGCCGTCACTGCCGTCGGCAATGTTTTGGCCCCAGTTCATCACATTTAAGGTCACCTTATTCTGCCGGGTACCAAAGATCAAATATCCGCAGCCCAGCAAAATCGCTACCACGCACACACCGGCGCAGACCCGGCGAATTACACGCACAGCCTTGCTTTCCACCTTGACCCGCTTTTCCTCTTTCTTCCGCTCGCCACGGATCTGCAGCAGGTTCATAGCCACCATCAGGGCAAAGATCAGCAAAAACAGCAGAGTAAACATTGCATAGATCTTAGGATGGATCGGCTTTTTGGTATAGGAATAGATTTCCACCGGCAGGGTAATAAAGCCGGATCCGGTGACAAAATAGCTGATGACGAAATCATCCAGGCTCATGGTAAAGGCCATAATGGCACCGGAGATCACGCCGGGCATGATCTCGTGGATGGTCACCTTAAAGAAGGATTGCAGCGGCGTGCAGCCCAAATCCATTGCCGCATCCTGCAAAGCTGGATTCATCTGCTGCAGCTTGGGCATCACATTCAGGATCACATAAGGCAGGCTGAAGGTGATATGGGCAATGAGCAGTGTCCAAAAATTCAGGCTATCCTTCTGCCCCAGCATATTGGTACCCAGGAACACAAACAGCAGCGAAAGGGAGATACCGGTAACGATATCCGGGTTGGTCATGGGGATGTTGGTCAGGCTCATGACCACCTTGCGCATTTTCGGCTTCAGGCTGTGGATACCCACAGCGGCAAAGGTGCCGAAGGCGGTAGCTGTCAACGTGGAAATGATGGAGATCAGCAAGGAGTTCCCCAATAGCCGCAGAAGGTCCTCATCCTTAAACAGCTCCCCGTACTGCTGCAGCGTGAACCCCTCAAAGACAGACAAATTTTTACCTGTATTGAAGGAACCGACGATCAGCACCAGCATAGGAACATACAAAAACAGGAAGATCAGTACCGTTAAGACGCGGTTCGTCTTTTTCATACCACCACACCGCCTTCCTCATCGGAGCCGAAGCGGTTCATAATGCCGGTGCATACCAGCACCAAAAGCATCAGCACCAAGCTCAGCGCTGCGCCCAAATTAGGGTTCTGAGCAGACTTAAACTGCCGCTCGATCACGTCACCGATCAGCATGGTCTCCGTACCGCCCAGCTTTTGGGAAATATAGAAGGTGGATACCGCCGGGACAAACACCATGGTCACGCCGGAAAAAATTCCAGGCATAGACAGGGGCAGGATCACCTTGGAGAAGACCTGCACGCTGTTGCAGCCCAAGTCCTCTGCCGCCTCGATCAAGCGGTTATCGATTTTTACAATGATGGCATACAGCGGCAGGATCATATAGGGCAGGTAGTTATACACCATACCCAATACCACTGCCCCGGGGGTACCGATCATATTCAGCGGTCCAATGCCAAGCTTACCCAGCAGGTTGTTAACGATACCGGTTGTTTCCAAAATGCCTACCCAGGCCAGGGTCCGCAGCAAAAAGCTCATACACATGGGCAGCATCACCAGCATATACAGAAGCTTTTGCACCACGGGCTTCTGATGGGCAATGAAGTAGGCCACAGGATAGCCCAGCAACAGGCAAATCAGTGCGGACACCAGGGCATAGCCCACAGAAGATCCCAGTACCGGCAAATAAAGCCCCAAATTCTGCAGATTGCTCAGGGTAAAGGCGCCGGTATCCGGATCGGTCAGGGCATAGTACGCCACAACGCCCAACGGAATCAGGGTGAACACCAGCATCCACAGGATGTAGGGTCCGCTGAGCAGCAAAGACTTATTCTTCTTCATCCCCGGCATCCTCCGTCAGCTCATCATACTCAGCGGAGTAGGAGCTGTAATCTCCATACATACCGGAATACTCACTTTTGTGCATAATGTGGATATCCTCCGGGTTCAGGCGAATACCAACGGTAGAGCCCTCGCTCTGGAAGTCAGTGGTCTGAATCAGCCATTTGAAGCCCTTGAAATCCACAATAATATCATAGTTGAGCCCCTTGAAGGTAACGGAGGTAACCGTGCCGGTCAGGTGGCCCTCCTCCGGAGGAACAAAGTCAATATCCTCCGGGCGAATCACCACGTCTACCGGCTCATTGGGCTCAAAGCCGGCATCCAGGCACTTGAAGGTCCGTCCGAAGAACTTGACCTTGTAGTCAGCCAGCATCACGCCGTCCAAAATGTTACTTTCGCCGATAAAGTCCGCCACAAAGGCGTTCTTCGGCTCATTATATATATCCTCAGGTCTGCCGATCTGCTGGATACGGCCCTTGTCCATCACCACCACGGTGTCGGACATGGACAGTGCTTCCTCTTGATCGTGGGTCACATAGATAAAGGTAATGCCCATTACCTGCTGGATACGCTTCAGTTCGTTCTGCATATCCTTGCGCAACCGCAGATCCAGTGCGGCCAAAGGTTCATCCAAAAGCAGGACCTTCGGCCGATTCACCAGCGCCCGAGCAATGGCAACACGCTGCTGCTGACCGCCGGAAAGCGAGTCAATACTACGGCGTTCATAGCCCTTCAGTCCCACCACGTTCAGCATTTCCTGCACCCGTTCGTGAATTTGGTCCTTCGGAAGCTTGGCAACCTTCAGGCCAAAGGCGATGTTGTCGTATACATCCAGGTGGGGAAACAGGGCATACCGCTGGAAAACGGTATTGATCTGCCGCTCGTAGGGGGGTACATCATTGATCCGTTTGCCGTCAAAAAACACATCTCCGGATGTGGGACTTAAAAAGCCGCCGATGATCCGCAGTGTGGTGGTCTTGCCGCAACCGGAAGGGCCCAGCAGTGTGAGAAATTCTTGATCGTTAAAATAGAGGTTGATCCCATCAAGGATCTTTTCCCCGTCGAACTCCATTACAAGATCCTGGAGTCTGATGAGTTCTTTGGACATTATCCTCCCCCGTTTCTGTCTTTATTTGTTCATATTACGACAAGTATAGATATACCCCAAAATCCTGCAATTGTCAACGGATTTTTATGATTTCCAATGCGTTTTTTTCACATGCCTGAAAATGCGGAAGGCCGTGCCGGGGAAAAGCCCGGCACGGCCTGTCAAACCAGCGGTTATCAGTTTTTGGGCGCATACAGCAATCGCAGGATCATTTCATCCAGCTTCTTTTCATCAGCATAGAATTCATAATACTGGGTCGCCATCACATTTTCACCCTCCGGCGAAACGATCTCATTGAGGGTATATTCGGCATAGCGGCTGATCATGCCGGTCAACGCCTTGGCGGAACAGTCTGTTACAATATACGGCGAAACCGCGTCATAGGTCTCCAGGACAAACAGCTCGTCTTCAGCCGCGATTTTAAAGGCCGTCAGGAAGTTCTGAATATACTCCTCCTGCCGCTTCATACGGGAAATGTTTTTCTGATCCCCCACATCCTTACGGACACGGACATAATTCAATGCCTGCTCCCCCATCAGCGTCATTTCACCCATGGTGATGGTAGGGTCCACATCGGAAAAATCCTCTGTAACGTTGACCGTTACACCACCTACCGCATCATTGAGGATCGTGATGGCATCCATATTCAGGGACACATAGTAATCCACCGTCAGGCCATACAAAAAATCCGATACGGCTTTGCGGGTATTTTCGCAGCTATCCTCCAGGCCGCTGCCATAGGTATGCGCCAGGGCAAGCTGACCGAATTTGGTGCCGGCCTGTTTGCCGCCAATGCCAAGCACCGGCATTTCCAGCATAGTGTCACGGTTCAGGCATATGACATCGCACTTTTCATTCTTCTCGTCAAAGATCAGCAGCGCGATCATATCCGCTTCACCGGTATTGTTATAGGAGCCGCTGTCCTTTACCGGCCCAAACTCATCGATACCAAGCACCATCATCACCTTCATATCCTGGCGCGGATAATAGTCCACGCCATCCCGGGTGACGGTCCTGGATACATAGGTATCCACCTGCTCCGGTTTATGAAAAACAGTGGACTCCAGGATCCGGAGCCCACTGAAGATCATAACAAGCACCAGGATCAGGATGATACAGAAAAATACAAGCTGTTTTATATGCCTGATTCTGCTCATAATCAAAACCTTATCCTTTTGTTAATCCGTCAATTTCCAATTATACAAATTTGCGGCGGAACAGGACCACTGCGGCCAGTGCCACGGCGGAAACAGTCAGCAGTGTGACCCACAGAGTCAGGTCGGCTGCGTCACCGGTCTCAGAGGGCTTGCTGTCGGTGCCGGTACGAACGGAGAACACCACAGGGCCTACATCCTCCAGGGTAACACTCACTGTGCCGTTACCGTTGTTCGCAACAGAAACAGCAGGGATCCATTCGCCGTTGTGGTAGTGCATCACATACACATCTGTATTGGCAGAAACGCCCAGATCAAAGGTCAGGGTCAGGGTCACGCCGGGAGCGCCAACGATCTCCGGATGATCGTCACACAGCCAGGAGATATCCACCATATCCCGGATCACCATATGGTCAGGATCCAGATCCTCGGAGATCTTATCGTAAGGCAGTGTCATCGTGCCCTCGCTGAGCTGTTCGTACAAAGACAGCAGCTGCTCCTTTGCAGCCTCAGGAATCTTATCAGACTCCTCAGCCTGAGAAACCGGCGTGATTACAATGCACTCTTCATAGACGTGGTCAATAAACTCGCCATTCTCGTCTTCCACTTCGCCCACAACTTTGTTGCCGTTGTTATCCGGTGTGACCACCAGATCCGGCGCATTTTTGTCAGTGATGCTGGGCACGAAGGTATCGGCACACACCGGTGCTGCCAGGCAGATACACATAACGATCGCTGTCAACAAAGAAATAGTTCTTTTCATTGAGTATCATCTCCATCAAAATATTATATGCGCAGGCGCGCAATAGTTTAAAACTTTAAAACTGCCCCAGGATATCCTGCTGATTGTCGCAAATTCTCTCAATGGCCCTCTGACCAAGCCGATGGCGAATCAACTCAACAGCTTCCCCAAGATTGGGTTTCCGGTCGGAAAGGTTGTGGCAGTCAGAGCCCAGCAAATGAATACATTCGTTTTTCAGCATACGCATAGCCATGGACCGGGTTGAACGCTGCAGGAAAAACTCCGCGTTTGCCTGAACCATAACCGGAAGCTGTGCCAACCGCTGTGGGATATGGAATGTCCGCAGGGGTGCGATGTACCGATCTATATGGGCGATCACAGGGACTAAATTTCGCTTGATCCAAATTCCCTCCAGGTCCCGGTACATCCGGTCCGTCCAGGGGGGAAGCGGCATTTCTATTAGAATAAAGCTTTTTTCGTCAATTGTCAATTCCGAAATGATATCAGAATCCGCAATTCCGCCGAAATAGTAGACCTCTGCGCCTACACGAAGTTCCGGAAGGCCCGGATGCTTTGCCATTTCCTCACGCAGCCGTGCCTCCGAGGCTGCACGCTTTTCCAGAAAACGGACAGGATCGTCGTGCTGTGCATAGAAATGGGGCGTTGCCACCACACAGCCGATCCCCTGCTTTGCTTCCTCCTGAAGCATGGCAATGGACCGCTCCAGTGAGGAGCTTCCGTCGTCGATTTCCGGTAAGATATGACTGTGAAAATCTATGATCCCACTCATTTACGCTCTCCCGTTCCGTTGTCTGCATTCTTGCGGGCTGCATAAGCACCTTCATAGCGCCGGTAGGATCTGCGGTAGTAACCTCTATAGTATCTGCGGTAGTACTTTTTGTAGTAACCCTTGCCGTATCTGCCGCCGCCTTCCACGGTGCAGTTGTAAACCACGCCCAAAATCCTGGTGTTGATAAAATCAAACTGGCGGACAGCATCCTTGAGCACCAATCGGTCACAGTAGTTCTGACGAACCACTAAAAGCATACCGTCGGTCTCCTTGGCTACGGCCATGGCGTCACTGACTTCGCCCACAGGGGGTAAGTCCAAAATAATGTAATCGTATTTTTCCCGGAGCAGGATCAGGAATTTGGTCATTTTCTCAGAGCTGAGCAGCTCGATGGGATTAGGTGGGTTCTGACCTGCCGCGATCACGTCAAATGCCTGCTCGTCATTTTTCAGGTTGCAGCACTGAACCATATCCTCCAGGTTATGCTGACCGGTAAGATAACCGGACAGACCGGGCATTTTGTTAATAGCCAGCTTTTCCGCCAGGGTGGGCCGGCGCATATCGCAGTCGATCAGCAGGACCTTCTTATCCAACTGAGAAAGGGTATAGGCCAGGTTAACTGCGGAAAGGCTCTTGCCTTCACCGCTGAGAGCACTGGACAGGCCGATCACACGGCTGCGCTTTTCGTCTGTGAATGAAAACTGCAGTTTTGTACGCAGCAGCTTGTAGGCTTCCGACGCGGCAAAGCTGATATTGCCGCCCATCAGTACCGGCGCGGCACTGTGGTTGGTGGTGGCATATTTGGAGCCACGGCGCTTGCTGCCATAGCCATAATAATAGTAGCTGCCTTTGCTTGGGGCACCCATATCCGGCACCGAAGCCAAAACCGGGTGGTGGCATACCTGTTCCAAATCCTCTTCGGACCGGATGGTCACATCAAAGACCTCCTGCAGGATCACAACCGCGGCGGACAGCGCAAGACCGACCAAAAAGCCCATCAGTGTGCTGTTGATATAGTTCGGCGAGCTGGGCCTGGAGGGTTCAATTGCCGAGTCCACAATTCGGGCGGAGGTTCCTTCGATGATGCTGTCGATCCGCTTGGGCAGAATGTAGGAAATCGCATTGGCAATATTCTCTGCCTCTTTGGGATCGGGACTGGTGACCACCACTTCAAAAATTTCCGTGGATTGCACCGCTGCCGCGGAGATCATATCCTCCAGTTCCCCGTAGGACATATCCAGGCCTGCATAATCGATCACCTCATTTAGAGAGGTCCTCGTTTTTAAAATGACGATGTAGGACTCCACCAGATCCTTTGCCGCCGTAATATCACCGGCAGTAATGTTCAGCACCGTATCGCCTACGGATACATCACTGTTGTTGACATAGAACATGGCAGAGGCCTGATACAGCGGTGTCACAAAAGAAAACACCACGCCAAAGGTAAGTCCGGCACACAGAACCGCCACCAAAACGATCAGCCACAGACGATACCAAAGAGCATTGAAAATCCGGCTCAGGCCGATTTGTACATTATTCTCTTTTTTTGTTGCTTGTTCGTTCATTTTCTGTCTCCCGTGCGGCATTTTTCTCACTGTGCGCCACGATATAATTACTTCATTTTATAAATTATAACACACGATCTGTCTGCCGTCAATACGCAAACCCCTTCGGTTTTTACTCTTTTCCGGCAGTTTTGGCCTATTACTGCGCTTTTCCGGCATCCTGTTTTGCCGGAGCGTACTGCTTGCGATAGCTTCTGTAGTAACGGGAATAGCCCTTATAATAGCGTCGATAGTATCGCTTGCCGTACTTCCCGCCGTGTTCACTGGTACAGTTGAAGACAACACCCAGGATCCTGGAGTTGATAAACGCAAACTGGCGGGCAGTTTCTCCCAGTTCTCCACGGTCACAGTAGTTCTGACGAACCACCAGCAAAATACCGTCCGTTTCCTTGGCTACCGCCAGTGCGTCACTGACCTCACCCACAGGCGGCAAGTCCAAAATGATATAATCGTACTTCTTCCTCAGACCCTTGAGCACACCGGCCATTCTGTTGGAGCTGAGCAGCTCAATGGGGTTAGGCGGATTTTCGCCGGCAGTGATCACATGGAAGGCCTCTTCATCGGATTTGATACCGCAAAAGCGGATCAGGCCCTCTGTGGTGCTCTGACCGGTCAGGAAATCTGACAGACCGGGCCGGCTTTGAATTCCCAGCTTTTCCGCCATAGTAGGACGGCGCATATCGCAGTCGATCAGGATGACCTTCTTGTCAAGCTGGGACAGGCTGTAGGCCAGGTTGATGGCGGATAAGCTTTTTCCTTCGCCGCTGAGGGCACTGGATACGCCGATCACATGGCAGTTATTTTCGTCGGCAAAGGAGAATTGCAGCTTTGTTCTGAGCAGCTTGTAGGCCTCCGACGCGGCGAAGCTGATATGACCGCCGATCAAGGTGGTCTGTTTTTCCGTATTCTGTGCCGCCGACTGGACCGCATACTTTTTCTTGGAGGACTTGGGATTGTAGGTATAATAACTGCCGCCCTTGGTGTGGGCATTCATATCCGGAACAGACGCCAGGATCGGATGCTTGCACACCTGGCTAATGTCCTCTTCTGTCCGGACCGTGGTATCAAACAGCTCAAGAAGCACGATCAGGCCCGCGGATAATACAAAGCCGATCAAAAAGCCCATCAGGGTATTGACGGTATAGCTCGGTGAGCTCGGACCGGAGGGAACCACGGCAGTATCCACGATTTTCGCCGAAGTTCCTTCCACAATACTGGATATCCGCTTTGGCAGGATATAGGCGATGGAAGACGCGATCCGCTCCGCCTCTACAGGATCCTCTGAGGTGACAACCACTCGGAAAACCTCTGTTTCATTCACTGCGCTGGACTCAATCATATCCTTGATTTCAGAGTATGTGCGCTTCACGCCGGCATAGTCGATCACATCGCTCAGAGTCTCTCTGGTGTTGAGGATGACGATATATGTGTTGACCAGGCTCTTAGACGCAGAGATGTCGCCGGAGTCTATGCTCAGCGCCGTATTAACAGAAATGGCGTTGTTATTCACATAAAACATTGCCGAGGCTTTGTACTGGGGTGTGATAAAGAAGAAAGTAACCGCAATCATGATCACCGCTCCCAAAACGGACGCGATCACCACCGTCCACGCACGGCTGAGCAAGGCATCCAAAAGGCGTTTGAAATCCACCTCAGAGAGTTCATCATTGCTTTTTATTTGTTCATCCATAACGATCCTCCCTTGGAACCGATTGCGGGATCTGTTCCTGCTCAAGATACCGCATTGCGTCAAACATATACCACTGCAGCAGGAAAAATTCATCAAAGAACAGTGCATCAATGGCCATCCACGGCATAAATATACCAACCGCAAGAAGCAGTGTATCTATTTTATTCTTTCTTATTCTTCTGCCTTGATAGGCACCGCCGCGGAAAAAACTGATGCTCCAATACAACAAAAAAGGAATTCCCACGAAGCCAAACTGATAGATGATTTGGATCAGTGTATTATGAGAGCCGCGGTCGTTTACCTTTACATTGGTAAGGCCCTTGCCAATGAAGAAGGTTTTCACATTTTTCAGAATGTCAGCGATATAGGATTGCCAAAGACCGGTTCTGCCTGTTGTAAAGCTGTCCAGGTCATTGGCGTAGGAAAAGCGGGTAGCCACGACCTCGATCAGTTCGCCGAAAAGGGCTGATGTGGCGACAAATGCCGCAAATATGATCACAACCACCAGCAGCACGACCTTCAGTGCTACTCTGCCCTTCATTCTCAGCAGGGCAATGCCCCACAGCACGACCATACAGGCCGTTACCAGAACAAAGGATTTTGACGCCGACAAAAAGCCGCAATAGATCAGCAAAACCAGCAGGCTCACCAAAACCGCGATGTGTCCGCGTTTTTGTTCCTTGAGCACCATCATCAGGCCGCCGCCCAGGGCTGCTGTGATCTGCGCGGTATAAAAGTTCGCGTCTCCGTAGAAACCGCTTCGGCGTGTAATGGTGGAGTAAGAGTCCACCCGGATATACTTTGCGATATTCGGGAACATATCAAAGCTCAGCGCACACAGCGCGGCGATGATCACGCCCAGGGAAAAAAACAGTACTACCTGATAAAAATCATAATTTTTGACGGTCCATTCCGCTTTCACCACGGGAAACAGCACGATCAGCATCATAAAAGCAATGTAATCAAAGGAAATCATATATCCGTCGATCACCTTGGATACCAGGGTCAAAAACAGCAGCACGATACCTGCCACAATGGGATATTTTTTAAAGCGGAAGCGTTTTTTGATCACGCTGATGGCGCACACCAAAACCAACGCAAAGGTAAAGAAGGAATAACCGTCCGGGGAGGTTCTCAAAATTGGGGACCAGGGCAAAAAGAACAGCAGTACCGAGAGTGTGCAATTGTTGGAACAGCTCCATCCGACAAATACCAAAAACGCAGCCAGGCACAGCACGATCAGCAGCGTGCTGCCGATGATCTGCGTCAGGCAAAGCAGCAGCACCAGCGCAACGCTAATGGCCAGATATGACTTTTTAATGGGCATTGTCCTCCCCCCCTTCCCTGTTTTTTGGATCCTAAGTATCTATCAGTTTTGCAAACTGCAGTATGGCATTTTGATTATTCAGCGTACTGTCGGCTAAGCACATCTTTTTTTCTTTTAAAGCTTCCGGCGCATTCAGCAGCTCCTCCAGTGTTTCTTTTATAGCAGCCTCCGTATTGCCGCACACCCAGCCAAAGCCGGTCCGCGCGATCATTTCTCTGGCCGAGGAGGTTTCTGTAGACAACACCGGTGTGCCAAGATACGCGGCTTCGGCGATCACCAGCGGTGCCGCCTCACTGTAGGACGGGATCAGCAGCAGGTCCGCCGCCTTCATATATCCGTAAGGATTATCCAGCATGCCGCACAGCGTAACGGTATTTTGCAGCTTTTCCTCTTTTATGATCTGCTGCAGCAGAGGTTTTTGAATTCCGTCTCCCACAACATAGTAGTGAAGCTTGTCTTTCACGGGCCCCAACCGGGCAATGCTGCGCAATGCCCGTTCCACGCCCTTTTCCTTGCCCAGCCGGGCAACGGTGAGCACATTGATCGTTTCTTTGGAAAGGGTCACAGCAGAAGCCGCTGCTTTTTTCTGAATGTCATCAAACCGATGGCAGTTACAGACCACCTGAACCTTTTCCGCCAATTGGGGATGGACCTTTATAAAGCTGTCCGCGCAGCCTTGGGAGCAGGCGGCAATACAATCAAACCTTCCGTACTGTTCCGCATTTTGCCGGGTATCCGCACCGCAGCCCGAAAAATCACAGTGCAGGAACGTGACCTTCTTTTTTGCCGAAACACAGTTCAGTACAAAATCATTGCATCCGCCGTAAAACACCTTGTCTGCACTGTTGTGCAGATAGGATATGGCCACATCGTAGCCCTTCAGCTTTTTTTGTCCCAGTGTCATCAGGGCAATGGCGTACCGTCTGCCAAACAGCCTGGTAATGCCTGCGAAAAAGCTGCGCTTCAGGCGGTCGCCTGCGCTGAGGGTATCGTACTTGGTCATACCCAAACAGCGGTACGCCGAAGAGGTTGTGATCACCCGGACCTTCGGTGGCAGCTCCTGCATATAAGCACCGGCATCGTGAAACAGCAGCAGCGTAATATCATACTGCTCACAAACGGACCACAGCAGGCTCACCAGTGCTTTCTGTACACCGCCGATGTGCATATTGTTATTAACGATCAGGATTTTCTTCATGCCGGTCTCCTGTTTTGGTAAGTTGTGCATACTTTCGCTCATTTTTGGACAATGGCATGCAGCGTTTGGGTCAAAAGCGTTGAAGAAGTCCCCTGGGTGTGGGGAAGAAATACCAGATCGCAGCCAACCGCCTGCAGTTTTTTTTCAACATCATTGTACAGGTTTGTGCCCTTCCAGTCATCTCCGTGGAAGATCACATCAAAGTGCAGTTCCTCCCAGGCAACCGTTTTATCCATCGTTGTTTGCGGAACGACCCGGTCTACATACCGAATAGCTTCCACAATGGCAACACGCTCCGCAAACGGAATGATGGGGGTCTTCTTTTTATACTCCGCAGTCAGCTCATCGGTGCTGACACCGACGATCAGGTACTCGCACTCCTGCTTTGCACGGCGCAAAATATTCAAATGGCCTATGTGGAACATATCAAATACGCCAGTGGTATATCCTACCTTATATTTCTTCATTTTTAACATCCTCCAAAGCCTGTTGCTTTTTACGCCGACAGCACTGCCGGTGTGGTTTGATCAGTCGTGCTTATTTTTTATCGTATGGATCACATTCAGCAAGGTCCTTCTTTTCCAAACACAGCCAACGATTAGAACAATCAGCAGACTGTACCGAATAACCGGCCTTGTATAAAACAGCATAATCAGGGCTGCACCTGCCAAAAGCGCGGCACCGAGTACAATGATAATTTTTATATCGTAAATTTTAGTGCCTTCCATGTGAGCTTTGACCACCTTACGCATAAAGCAATAATGGGCCAATGCGTAGAGTATATAACAAAAAAGGGTCGTATAGCCCGCGGCCACAAAGCCGAATTTGGGAATAAATACAGCGTTGAGTAAAATATTCAACGCCGCACCGGCTACCGTGGCAACGGTAACATAATGGGTCTTTTCAAAGTAATATTCAAAGGTTGCGAACAGATTATACAAAAAAGTAAAATATACGCTGGCCGTCACCGGTGGCACCACCCAAATTGCTGCCATATAGTTTGGCGGAGCCAAGAGACCCATAATTTCCGGAGCCACCAAAATGACCGCCAGATTCATCAGCGCAATGATACCTAAAATGCTGTAGGACACCTTGCCGATCTTGTGTGCCTGATCATTCTTGATGGATTTGTAGATCCAGGGATTCATAGTAGCGGAGATGGAGTTATTTAAGATCAGCAGCACCATAGCAAGGGTGTAGGCCACTGTATAATATGCCGTTTCCGTGGGACCGCAAAAGCGGTTGATCATCAAACGGTCTGACTGACTGAGCACCATCTGTGACAGATAATGGGGAATTAAAGGAATATTGAATTTCAGCGCATACAGCCAGTATTTTTTGCTGAAAAACTGCTTTCCTTTTTTGGTGATCACAATATACAGCACCGAGAACAGCGCCAAATTGACCAGCACTGTGGTCAGCACCCGGGCTTCCACCTGATGCTGCTCGTCCACCTGAAGCACGCACAGCACACCAAGCAGAGGCCGTAAGATCACATACGCCAGTGTTAAAACAACTAACTTTTTGTATCGGTAGTGGACCCGTTCCCGGTTGGACCAAAACTGGTACGCCTCATGAGCCCACACCTCCACCAGCATTGCCGTCATCAGCAGGGTGCTCAGTCCCAGCCACTGATTGATGGCTTCGTGGAACAAAAAATAGATCACGGACCATATCAAAATGCTGGTTGTGGATAATCCCAGCATAGATGAAGAAAACCGGTCCTGATCCTCTTCATTTTTCACCAATCCCCGGGTATAGACACCTGCGGCCAAATTCAGGGAAACGATGATTTGCACAATACTCAGCCAGGAATTGTACACGCTGAACCTGCCGTATTCCGCATCCGTCATAATGCGGGTAAAGACGGGTGTCGTCAGCATGGATATTCCCTTTTGCAAAAAACCGCAGATCAGAAACCACAAAGAAGCCTTTACGGGTTCCGGTAATTTTATATAGTTCATTCCGAGTTTGCGAAACATCTTTTCTCCTTGCGTAACCGGAGGCTACGATAATTGTTCTATGGATGTAAAAGCCTTCAAATTCGCCTGACGCTTTTCAATGGGCGGAAGCTGCATATAATCACCATACAGCCGGGTCAGATACTCCGTATATTTTTCCGGAGCGTAGTATTGTCTTCCCTCAAAGTCCAGCAGTGTTGGCGTTCCGTAAATCTCCACAGGCATACATTGCTTTGCGTAAGCATACTGACTTGCCATCGAGCAGAGGCAAGCAGTTTTCCCATCACTGTATTTTTTCATCAGCTTCTGTTGATACCTGTTGAGCTTTCTCACCGATATCCAGCTTAGCAAAAAGGAAACAGCGTAATGAATATAACGCCGCCATCTTTTAAAAGAATAGCAGTAAGGAATTCTGCGTTCTATCAGCTGCCGAATACGCTTGAGCTTTTTCGCCTGCTTTTCACGCAGTTTCTCATTATCCGGAGCACTGTCCAGTGGGAAAATATCAATATATACACCTAAATCAAACATTTTCGGATTAGCCTGATCATATTTTAAGTGAACCCGAGTATCATTTCTAACAACCAAAGCATGAGGCCGAAAGTAATTGCTGCAGTTCTCGTGATTCAGATAGCTGTATTTCTCCGGCAATTCAGCCAGAGCAACCTCTTTGAAGCGTTCGTAATCCTGCCTCGGCATTGCAATATCTATATCCAGATCCCAGGGTATGAAGCCTTTATGACGCACAGCACCCAGCAATGTCCCGGCTATGATATAATAGGTAATTCCGTGCTTTACGCACATCCGGTGCACTTCGTCCATGATATCCAATTGAAGCACACTCATCATCTTTAATTCTTCCTGGGTCATTGCACGAAACACCTTTCTACACATCTTTTATATTACGCCGGTGATCCTTCAATACCGAAGTTTATCCCTATCTGCGCAAAATTCGCTTAATGATTTTTTTGAGCTTCACGACCACTGTAACAAACTGCAGATACAGCCTGCTTTTTATTTTGATCGTTGCTTCGTGGCTGTTTAAAATGGAGCTAAGCTCCTGTGCGATATGAAAATAGACCTTTTTTTGAAAGTGATTAATCGTATCTGTATAATCTTTTTGCGAATGGATGTGTTTGCTGATCTCGATCAAATACACATTTTCCTTATCCTTGGCCCACGCTTTGATTTTATCATTCAAAAGCTTGTGGAAAACCTGCCGGTCCTGATATGCGCAATTGATACACCCTTCAAAAGGACGCTCAGAGCCCAGCAACAATATGAGCTTTGTACCCTTTGCCAACACCTGATAAAGCACATCCAAATTGGATATGGTGATTTCTCCATCAGAATTATCCACAAACCTGTACTTTTCAGAGAAATCTTTTAAAGCATCTTCTGTAAAATTGATGAAAGAAGTAAAGATTGTCCCCTGAATGTAGGACTCCCAATTTTCAGGATTTGTAAGATCGTAGTATTTTTCACAAAGCGCAATTTGCAAACCGGTCTTTATATGCTGATATATGCCCAAATTGCCATCTGTCAGCATAGAAAACACAATTGCATCGTTATTTTTCCAGCCTAAATGACTCAGCATTTCGTCATCGATCCATTGTGTGTCCGCGATCACTTTGGCCTTATCTGCATCACCGGCAGTCAGGGCGGTTACCATCTGTGAAGTGTGGTTATGACCTTCTACACTTATGCCGGTATCATTGACATAGGTGAACTCAGTCGCAATGCAGTCCGTTTCCTCAATAAAGGAAAAAATCTGGCTGATATCACAGGGGCCTTTGAATAATATCCGGCGGTTTCCTGTTCGCAGCTTTGTGTTTTGATCCGCAGCTGCTGCCCCGGATTGATTGATCCATTGGGGGATATCCTGGGTATTGAGCTTGGTAATCACATCACCAACGGTGTTGAGCGCAGGACAGCCTATTTTTACATACACATACTGCTCAACCAACATTCCAAGCGTCCGGCAGGAGAAAAGATAATGCACCAATTCTCCGTGTACCATCATATAAAAGCCAACAATTCCGTAGTCACCGAAATTGTCCCGCACCGTGATGTATGCCGCCTGTGTTTCCTGCTTACTTAGTTGTTCTATCAGCGCTTCCTTGCTTTGCCTGAATTTTGTATAATTGAGTTGATTGCTGCGCATGATCAGATCGTGAATTCGGTCGATCTGCTCTGTGCAATCGTACTGGATATCCACCCGAATGTTGCAGGACATCAAAAAATCCTCATTTGAGGAATACGCTTTCTCCGAGATGTTCTTTTTCTCCAGTAATTTATATTGGGCAAGCCGGGGCCTGCCGGTATCGATCTTTGTAATGGACAGGATATTGCCCACCGATTGGGATAGCTCCTCCGGTGTACAAACCTGAAGCTCCGGACAGCAATAGACTGCCTCCTGAAGGTTAGACAAATTATCATCCACAAAAAGCGTATTCTGTGGGCGCAGCTTCATTTCCTCGAGGATTCCCTTCACCCGGTTACCTTTGGGCTCCCAATTGATGGATGGGAAAACGAACAGGTCCCACAGTCCCTGGGTGATCAAAAAGCTTTTTGTGTCATCATAATCATTTTTTGAACAGATCGAATGAACGATCCCCCGATCCAGGGACGAATGAATAAACGCAACCAGCTCTTTGCGAAGACACACGGTATCGTTGTCTGAAATCGTCCCCTTCCAAAGGGTCTCGTCCAGATCCCATATTATTAGCTTCACACTGGAAAAGTCCATTACTTCGCCCCCCCTTCTGCAAGATCTGTTTGTTTCTTCTTTATGTTGTTTGACAAAAAACGATCGTGTTTCGTCAGAATCTGCACCACTTTTCTAAAAACATACCACCGTATATTTTCACAAAAGCACCGCATATAGACAGTCTTAGGTAAGGGGGCTGTGCCCCCTTACCTAATTTTTGTCATAAGCGAAACCGCTTTGCGCGGATCGTTACATTACAATCTTGCCGTCTGCGCCAAAATAGTAAGTACCGGACTTAATGCCATAGGGATTGCTTCCGGATACCCATACATTCGTATTGACACACATGGCACCGCTGCCGGTGTTGAAGAAGTAGTAATCGTCACCGATCTTCACAAGGCCCTTGGCTCTAACCAGATCCTCATAGTAGTAGGTATAGCCGTTGCTTGCCGCCGCAAAGCCGGTCTTGATCAGCTTGCCGTCTGCACCGAAGGCGAAGTAGCCCTTGCCGGGAGCGATCAGGTCATTAAACTTGGACATGTATACGACCGTATTCACTGCCAGGGTGCCGTTGGAGTTGGCATAGTAGTACTCGCCGTCCAGCTCATTCAGGCCATTGGTCTGATTAACGCCGTCAATGGTGAAGTACAGCTTGCCGTCCTTCTCCACGATCGCCTTGGGGCCGTTGGGATCGGGTACATACATCGTGCCGTCCGCCTGGAAGTAGTAGTAGCCGGATGCAGTGCCGTAGGGATTGCTGCCGCCGATCCACAGGGTCTTATCGCACTCCATAGCGCCGCTGCCGTTGTTGAAGAAGTAGTACTTCTCGCCCAGCTTGGTGAAGCCCTTGGCGCGAACCAGATCCTCATAGTAGTAGCTGTAGCCGTTGGGCGCTGCCACGAAGCCGGTTTTGATCAGCTTGCCCTCGCCGTCGAAAGCGAAGTAGCCCTTGCCGGGAGCGATCAGGTCATTAAACTTGGACACGTAAAGCACAGTGTTTACAGCTAAAGTGCCATTGGAGTTTGCGTAGTAGTATTCGCCGTCCAGCTCGTTCAGGCCATTGGTCTGATTGACGCCGTCAATGGTAAAGTACAGCTTGCCGTCCTTCGCCACAATAGCCTTGGGACCGTTGGGATCGGGCACATACATGCTGCCGTCCGCCTGGAAGTAGTAGTAACCGGATGCGATACCGTAGGGGTTGCTGCCGCCGACCCACAGGGTCTTGTCGCACTGCATAGCGCCGCTGCCGGCGTTGAAGAAGTAGTACTTCTCGCCCAGCTTGGTGAAGCCCTTGGCGCGGACCAGATCATTGTAGTAGTAGCTGTAGCCATTGGGTGCAGCTACAAAGCCGGTTCTGATCAGCTTACCCTCCGCGTCAAAGGCAAAGTAGCCGTTGCCGGGAGCAATCAGGTCGTTGAACTTGGACATATAAACCACAGTGTTAACAGCCAGGATGCCGCTGGTGTTGGCAAAGTAGTACTCACCTTCAAACTCGTTCAGCCCATTGGTCTGATTGACGCCGTCGATGGTCAGGTACAGCTTACCGTTCTTCTCCACAATCTTCTTCTCGCCGTTGGGATCGGGCACATACATGCTGCCGTCTGCCTGGAAGTAGTAGTAGCCGGAGGCAAAGCCGTAAGGATTGCTGCCGGAAACCCACAGATTGGCATCCTTCATCATGGTACCGTTGCCGGCGTTGAAGAAGTAGTACTTCTCGCCCACCTTGGTAAAGCCCTTGGCGCGGATGTAGTTGTTGAAGTAATAGGTCTTGCCGCTGACGGTCACAAAACCGTCCTTGATGATGTAGCCGTCTGCGCCCACGCCGTAGTAGCCGTTTTGCAGGCCAGCCTTGGTATCCAGGCTGTCGGAAATATAGCAGCTACCGCCAACAGGCACATAACCGTTGGTGCCGCAGTAGACGATGCCGTTTGCGGTTTCCTTAGCACCGTAGAAGATCTCACCGTTTTCGCAGTAATAGGTCTGACCGTCTCTTTGGATAAAGCCGTCGCAGATGCCCTGCAGCAAACCGGTCTCCTCGTCAAAGGCATACCACAGACGGTTCACACGGCCTTCCAAAATGACAGGATAGTTGCCATAGCAGATATAGCCGTCGTGGTCAGCACGGTAGGTGCCTTCCTCCAGCTCGATCCAACGGGATACCAAAACACGGCCGGCCCAATAGTATCTTGTGCCCTTGTCTGTCTTAACAAATACGCCGCGGACCAATACACCTTCGTCATTGAAGGTATACAGCTTGCCCTCAGCCTTTTTGGCACCGGTGTGCATTGTATAGGTGGCAGGATCAAAGTAATAGTAGTCCTCGCCGATGGTCTGCCAGCCGGACTTCAGCACGCCCAGAGATGCATAGTAGCCGTTGCCATCCTTACGGAACAGGCCGGTGTAGGGGGTCTTGTTTGCCAGGTAGCCACTTTCGCCGAAGTCATAGTACAGATCTTCCGCAAGCTGGATACCGGTCAGTCTTTGACCTTCCACATAGTAGGCAAAGCCGGCATCCTCGTGGTACCAGCCGGACTTGAGCTGATTGACCAGCGTGTAGGAGTCGTTAAACTCTGTGTAAATGTCGGTGAAGTAGCCGCCCTTATCGTAGCTGTCATCGGGGTTGATGTAGTCGAACAGCTCGTAGTATTCCTGATTTTCCGGCTTGCTTGCAAAGCTGTGCAGAGCGCTTGCACGCATATAGATGGTATAGCCGATCTTGCCGGTCAGGGTGTTGGTGAGCTGGCTGCCGGAATCCCACTGCGCGCCATCCTTGGGGATCAGCTTCAGACCGTTGACGATGCACATAGGATTGGCCGCATTGGCATCGATCGCCTGGGTCTGCTTGATCCACTTCAGGGTCAGCTTCAGAGTGCAGTTTTCCTCATCATGAACCGTTTCTGTCAGGGTGAAGTAATCATTGATGATCTTCATTTGGCTGATATCCAGCTTGAAATTGGGATCATACTTCACTTCCGCAGTGATCTCGGTCATAGCACTGATACGCTCGGCAAGCTGGCACAGGAAGGTCCAGGCATTGGCACCTTCGATGTCGGAGCCGGGCAGCATATAGGTCAGTTCGGAAAGGTTGCCGGGAATGGGGATATGGGTCATATCGATGGCCAGGATATAGGAGGCCTCCATTTTTTCCGCAGGATCGACCACAACATATCTGCCATCTTCAAACAAAGCATTGGAGACCTCACGGTACCAGGCAAACTGACGGTTACCGCCGGTAGCCTGCTCGAAGTCGAAGGTCAGCTCGCCCTGCTTGTAAATGGCTACACGCAGGGAAGTCTTCACAGAGGTGTCATTTGCCAAAGCCGCATAGATCAGTGTATTGGTAATGCCGGAGTTTTCATCACTGATAGCAGTGAAGCTCAGGCCGCTGAAGCTGCCAGCCTTCTTATTGCTCAGGGAGAATACGATATCATCGGCTGTAAAGGCCATTTCCTTGCCCTGATACAGCAGCTTAATGGGCAGCTCGCTGGTTGCGCCGTAAACGGTATCCAGGTTGCCCTTAACGAAGTAGAGGTTGTCAGGCTGTGTAACCGTCAGGGTCAGACTGCCTACCACTACATCCTCCAGCATCAGGCAGACATCCACTTCACCCATTCCCCAGGCAGTAAACACACCGTCCTCGGTGATGGTGCCAACGGAGCTGTCGGACACTGCCCAGGTAGTACCCTCAGGCAGTGCCACAGCATTGCCGTTGGGGCTGATGCCCACAGCGGAAACCTGCGTGCTTGCGCCGGGGGTCAAATACTTGCTGCCGCTCTCCAAAACCGCGTGATCAAAAGCGGTAGAGCTGGGTGCGGTGGAAACGATCATCCAGGAGGTACTAACGCTACGGGCGTAGCCGTCAGAGGGACGGTTTACGATGCTCAGGTCCTCATCACCGGGCATCTGTGCCACAAAGGTAGTGGATCCGCCGCCGTCCAGGTTGGTGGCCTCCACGCAGCCTGCCTCCAGCAGGATCTGTGCCAGGGTGGCGTAGCCGCCGCCTGCGGAGAAGGGCTCCTGACGGCCGTCCAGGACCAGCATAACCACTTTACCGGTCTTGGTAAAGCCGATTGCGGTACGGCTGGCCAACTCATCTGTCAGGCCTTCGACGATCTTGCCGTCCTTGATCAAACGGGAGCCGAAGCAAGCAATAGCTTCCTTGACCTGGCCCTTATAGATGGTATTGTATTCTTCCTTGGTACCGATCACCGGGGTGCCGTCTTTCAAAATGCCAACGAAACCGGCAGAATCGATGGGATGATGCTCTACGCCTTCCATCACCAGCACGCCGCTGGGCTCACCGGTACCCATATTGAAGCCTGCGCCGTTGGTGGCAACCACAACATTGTAGTTTTCAACATACAGCTCACTGTCAGGATCGCTGTGGCGCTGTTCTGCCGCCAGAGCCTGGTCCATAACACGCTGCATCTCCCAGCCCTGGGTGGGATCATTTTCGTGGTAGTTGGCATGCAGATTGACATCCTCACGGGTGATATCCGCGGTAGCCAGGTAATAAACGATCTGCTTGCCGGCAGCATTGGTAGCCATAACGGTCTGCTGATTGACGCCGGGGGCCAGGTTGTTGTTCTCGGTGGAGAACACAGTGAACAGGCTGTTCTCGCCGGCATCCACATAGTCACCTGCCAGCTCACAGATGTAGTCCGCAAAAGCATAGCAAACTGCCTTACGCAGGGTTTCCAGATCATCTGTTACGAAATCCTCTGTGTTTTCCAGAGTGGTGATCAGCTTGTTGGTGGTGTAGACCTCGTACACAGCCGCACGGACCGCATTACGGGTGCTGACACCGTCCAGGCGGGTATTGAGCAGATATGCGGCACGGGTTTCCATGCTCAGCTCGCCGAAGAAGTAGCCCATCAGCAAAACTGCCAGACCGCTTTCCTCCGGAATATATTCATAGCCGTTCTTCTGGAAGTAATCCATCACATACAGCGCATCCAGGTCGCCGTACATATCGGTTTCGCTGAAGCTGCCTACCTCGCTGTCATCCGGGTACTGCAGCAGATAATTGGCACGGATCTCCTTAACCATATCCTCCAGAGAACCGCTGACTCCGCCGTAGTCCGCAAACTCCAGCAGGTTGACCAGGTCACCTACCCAGCCGCCCACGTCAGCATGGTTCTGGCTGAACTTGTTATGGTAGGTCATATCCATGGTGCCGAACATATGGCCAATGTCGGTATAGTCGCCATTGGGCAGATCAAAGCAAGTCAGATCCTTCAGGCTCTTAAAGGAGATCATTTCCTCAACGGAAGAAACCTGGGAGTTGAGCATTTCCTCAACCTGATCCACGAATTCCGCAAAAGCCTTGTCTTCATAGCCGGCCATAATGCCCCAGGAGCCGTCGTTATAACGGTCCACGCCGGTACGAATGTACTTGATCATCAAATTCAGGGGGTCATTGCCGGGATTCTCCAGCACATAGACATTGGCGACCTCTTCCAGATACATCAGGTGGATCAGGAACATTTCGAAATTGTCAATGGCAGGGACATCCATCTTGGGAATTTCCACATAGGTATTGTGCTCGCAGCGGCTGCACACTTCATACGGTTCGCAGCCGGCGCTGCCAAAAGTGGGCAGCTTGCCTTCATAAGGCTCCATATCGTGACCCAGCGCATCAATGGGCTCACGGCCGCTCAGGGTAATGCCACATACAGAGCAGTATGTACCGGCCGTCATGCCTGCGTTTTCACAATCCGGGAACACCTTGTGGCTCGAAACCTCAATGTGCTCATGGTCGTCAGTAACGACGGCCGTTTCGTTTTTCTTATTTTTGCGAACAGGGGCCTTCTTGGTCACCGGCTTTGTCTCCGGTTCGGTCTCAGGCTCCACGCCCTGCAGGGATTTTACCTTTTGGGCGGCTTCACGGACACGCTCCAACATATCTGCAGATGTTTCTGCAACAGGCTCCTGTACAGCGCTGCTGTCTTCCTCAGCTGCAAAGGCAGCAAAAGGCACTGCAGACAGCACCATTACCAGGGCCAAAATCATGGAAAGTCCGCGCTTTAAAAAGTTTTCAAGCATTTTGTAACCTCCAATATCGTTTTATATGACATCTTATTCAGATGGGATATACCTTGTAATACGGAAACGACTGTCAACCGTTCTCCCCGGACGGCTCACAGCCGCCTCCGTATTACGCTGGGTCGTACTGCGAGGGTCCATCCCTCTCCTCCCGAAACAGCATTTGCAGTACAAATTTCAGTTTATCGAGCAGATTGCCCTGACGGGCAATGGCATTCTTCGAATGCCAGGGAAACGGATTGCCACGCCAGTGTGCGCACTGGCTCGCAATGACAAGTCGGTAGGTTTCTACCGTTTCGTTAAACAGTAAAAACGCTGATGCGTAACATTTTTTCTCCTTTTGCAGCAAAACAAAAACCTAAAGCGGTGTCATTGCGAACCAGTGACCGATGTCACTGGTGTGGCAATCCGTTCTCTTGCAATGCGCAGCATTGCGCCGCCCGCAGGGCGGCAATTTGATACCAACAACAGCTCAAAAAATAAGAATTTGCGCCTGTGGGGACGGTGGGAGTGCCGTCCCCACAGGTATTTTTTGATTAAGCGGTGTAGCTTTGTGCGGCCATATAGTAGCCGTACAGAGCCTGGACCAGAGCCTTGATGGTATCGCCATCAGCGGACTTGTTGTACATACGAACAATGTAGTCCAGAGGGCTGTAGCCAACGCTGACTTTTTCGGTTCCCTTGGTCACGGTGATCACCACATCATTACCCAGGTCCTGAGGATTGATGCCTGCAACCTCTACATAGAACATGTCGTTCTTTTCGGTGGGCGTATAGGTGTTACCGTTGGCATCGGTGAATACGCAGTCGGTGATGTCGCCGGTGAAGTAGAAGCGCACAGCGATCTTGTCCTTGTGGAGCAGGGATGCGCCGTAGAAGTTGACGCCAGCTACTGCGCCTTCCATGGCAACAGCAGACTCACCCTCAGGTGCGGCAGCACTGAAGTCAATGCCGTCATTGGCCAGGTTGCCGGTATTATAAGCAAAGTGGAGCTGAGAAGCTGCGCCGTAGTTCAGCATAGCCTTGACCAGCTCATGGCAGTCGGCCTTGGTCTCGTCGGCCAGGATCACGTCGGCATACGCACGGACTGAGTAGGTCTCTGCCAAGGGCAGGCCATTGACCTTGATTGTGATCTTGTCGGTCATCTGAGCCGCTGCCAGGGTGATCACATACTTACCGTCCTTCAAAACGGCTTCTACAGCTGCGTCATTGACATAGAACTGTACATTTTCTTCATCGATGACGAAGTTCACACCGATGCTGTCGCCCAGGCTGACACTCCAGCCGGTAACCGGATTGGTCAGTACGGGGATCTCATTCTGTGCAACGGTGACGGTACCACAGACAGAGCAGTGCTTGCCGTCAGTCAGACCGGTTTCCTTGTAAGTCGGTGCATAGCCTGCGTCTACCACTTCGCTGTGGCCCAGGGCTGCAACTTCCTGCTGTGCAACGATTACGGCGTTACAGACGGAGCAGTGCTTGCCTTCGGTAAGGCCGGTTTCGGTACAGGTAGCCGCAACAGCAGCGTCTACGACCTCAGTGTGGCCCAGCGCGGCAACTTCCTTCTGCGCAACGGTGACGGTACCACAGACGGAGCAGTGCTTGCCTTCGGTCAGGCCAGTTTCCGTACAGGTAGCTGCCACAGCAGCGTCTACAACTTCCTTGTGGCCCAGAGCGGGGGTTTCTTCCTGTGCGATGGTTACTTCACCACAGACAGAGCAGTGCTTGCCTTCGGTCAGGCCGGTTTCGGTACAGGTAGCTGCCACAGCAGCGTCTACAACTTCCGTGTGGCCCAGAGCAGGAACTTCCTCCTGAGCAACCAGCACCTCGCCGCAGGCGGAGCAGTGCTTGCCTTCGGTCAGGCCGGTTTCGGTACAGGTGGGCGCGACGGCTGCGTCAATCTCTTCTGTGTGGCCCAGGGCAGGAATTACCTCCTGTGCCTCCAGAATCTCGCCGCAGCGATTACACTTCCAGCCATCCGTCAGGCCGGTTTCCGTACAGGTAGCTGCCTTGCCGGCGATGATCACGGCATCGTGGGAGCCGGGGCACTCTACAATGTTGTCCTGATAGCTGTGGCCGCAAACGGTACAGGTATAGGTGGTATAGCCGTCAGTCAGACAGGTGGGGGGTGTCACCACACCAGCATCATAGCTGTGGCCCAGGGCTGCAACCTCTGTATCTTGGTAGCTGTTGCCGCAGGCGATACAGGTGTGCGTGGTGTAACCGGCTTCGGTACAGGTGGGAGCGGTTACCACGCTCTCATAGCGGTGGCTGGGTGTGCACCACTTGCCGGTAGAAGCATAGTAGGTGTAGGTGCCGGCCTCAGTTGCGTTGACCACTGTGCTGTCAGCGTCGTGCATGACCACGGGCTTCATAGCAATTTCCGGCCAACTGCCCACATCGGTATTGTTTGTAATGACCTGATAGCCGACAGCGGTATCGGTGTTGGCTGTGATGATCTTACCGGTGCCGGTGGAATAGATGTTGGCGCCGCCTTCGGTCACATAAACAGAACCGTTGGAGGCATCCACCGTGCCGTCAACCTGGATCAGCGCATCCTTCAGTCTGCCGGTGGTACCGTTGCCGCCGGGCACATACTTCAGTGCCATGTAGGGCAGGTTGGTAGTGCCGGAATAGCCGTTGGCACCGTCATTGTACAGCCACTGGTCCAGGTCATACACATAAATGCCGTATCCGCCTGTGCCCAACTGACATGTGGCACCTTCTCTGATGTACAGCTCACTGCCGGGCAGGAACGCAACGCTCTGGCCCATGGTGATGGTGCCGCTTTGCACATCGATGGTCAAATTCTGGTTGATGGGCAGGGCATAATCGGAAGAATTGATCTTCAGGGCACTGCCTAATGTGGATACCTTCATAGAGATTTGGATTGCGGAAACCTCTACATCGCCGCAGATCTTTACACTCAGTCGGCCGGTGCCTTCCACATAGTCCTTTACCACATAACCGGAGGTCATGGTAAACATCGAGTTATCGGTGCCAATGAAGGGAACCTCAGATTTCTGCGTGCCGGCCAGGGTAACCGTGATGGAGGTATAACCCTTTTCGGTAGCACCTGCGTGCAGGGTCATGGGGACTTCCACGTTCTGAATGTAGTACTGGTTAAAGGGGAAAACCCGATATGTTTCGGCTTTGTTTACGATTTGGGTCGTTGCGTCACCGCCACGGTAGTCAGCGATCTGGAAGTTTTCATAAACGGTACCGCCGCTCTTGACTTCCACGCTGCCGGAGCCGGTAATATAGCCCCAGGCATACAGGCCTGCGTCGCTTTCAATGCTGATTTTACTGTTTTCTGCCATGTTGATAAAAGGCATCGGGCCGGAAGGCATGCCGTTATAAGCATATTTGGCGCTCATGCTTGCAGAAAGGCTTAAAGTGCCGTTCACAGTAATGTTCGCACCGCTTGCCATCTTCAAGGTGCGGAAAACAGAGGGAGTTGTATAATTTCCATCATGATTGCCCGGTACTGTCGTATACAGTGTTCCGGCTGCATCACAGGGAATGTTCACGGAAACACCGGCAGGAATGGTATAGTTGCCTGCAGCCAGTGTGGCGTCGCTGGCCAGGGTGATAACCTTGTTCGAGGCTGTTTGGGCATAAGCAATTGCGCTATCCCAACCCTCGATCAGCTTCTGTGTGCCGTCTGCCCAAAATACCGGCTCTGCAGACGCGCTGGCAAATACAGCCCTTACGGACATATCCGATACGGGTGTCACTGTATAAGTAGCAGCGGTAGAAAGCACAGAATTGTTCGCTGTATTGATCCAGCCCAGGAACTTCGCTCCGGATTTGGCTGTTGCCACAAAAGGAGCACCGGTAGATGCTACTTCGTGAACAGAGCCGGAAGCCGCCGCAGCGCCGTTAACGGTCACACTGCCCAATGCGCTGTTGTAGCCCACGGTTACATTGGAACTGGTGGCAGCTGCGTTGACGCTGAAATTCTTCATTGTCAAGGTGGCTGTTGTATTGCTGAAACCGCTGTTAGAGGTCACCGTGAAGCTCACCGTTGCTCCTGCAGTCAAAGTGGTCGTATAGGTGCCGCTGGTTGCGGGGAATGAGTGAGCGCTTGCTTTGGAGATCGTGTAGTCAAAGCTGATCTCTGCCGTTGAACCGGAAGTATTGGTCACGGTAATGGTGGCAGTTGTCT
Source organism: Oscillospiraceae bacterium (assembly GCA_017435615.1). Lineage (GTDB taxonomy): Bacteria > Bacillota > Clostridia > Oscillospirales > Oscillospiraceae > Faecousia. The sequence goes on from JAFSET010000068.1 coordinate 27,653, forward strand.
TGCTCAGCAGGCCGCCCTTTGCCGTCACGGTAACGGTGCCGCTGGACTCTGTGGCAGTACCATTAGAGTCAACGCCAACTGTGACACCGCTAACACCGGTAACATTTACAGTTTCGCCGGCTGCCAATGCAGGCAACGCCATCATTGCTACCATGGCAGCAACAACGCTCAGCAAAGCAAGAACTTTTGCGAATTTGTTTTTCATATGATATCCTCCCAAATTAAAATACTATATAAACCGCCTTTTGCGGGAATTTCCATATTTTTTCTCTCAAAAACGAACAATTACGGCCTTGAGGCGACAAAACGAGGGTCCTCGTGGAATTGGACGATGATATCGTTGACCCGTTCCTGAAGTTCATTAAGCTTGGTATACTGCTCCGGCGTCCAGTTGCCATTGGTGTGCTCCTGCACATCCACGCAAACCTTCAACTCCCCTGCCTCAGGGTCATTCAGCACGCCGAGCTCATAGCCCTCTGTACCGGATGCGCTGATGGAAAACCGAAACAGCTCCAGCGCCTCGCCGGTAAAATCCGTTGTGAAAATGATCTGCTGGCCGTCCTGCAGCTCTTCATATCCGATCTGCACCAGACCTTCCATTTCCTCCGGATAGCGAAGCTCTATGTATTGGGTGTCAAAGGCAATTCCGGAAATTTCCTCGGTGACCGGCTCTGTTTCCGGCTCTGTGGTTGCCTGGGTGTAGGTGGGAAGTGACGGCTCTGTGGTGGTATCGGCAGGCTCTGCTGCCCCACAGGCTGCACCGCTGATCCCAACCGCGATCACAAGAACTGCTGCCAATATATGCTTCCTATTCAATGTTCGCCATTCTCCTTTCCGGATACTGCTTCCCTGTAGGGTGTCAAATGTCGGAAGCCTTTCATGCCCCGGTTCATCAGTTTGATAATGCGGCCCAAAGGAACCTGGGTTTTTTTGCTGAGCTTTGCGGCAAAATACCACTTCAGCAGTCCCTTCATTTTGGGAAAGCCGCAGCAAAGCATCGCGCCCCAGTCATAAAAATATTTATCGTCATAGCCGGAAAACCAGCTGGAACTATCCTTGGCGCATTTGCCCAGCACATGGCTGTGGGAGTAAAGGTGCAGGCCGGCATGAAGGGCATCGATAATAAAGATGGTATCCTCGCCGCTGCTGTAGGGACAGCCGCCTCCAAACAATTTGGAGAACGAAAGCCGCTTCTTTTCCACCGCCTCCCGGCGCACCGCCATCCGGGCCGCCCCAAACCGCAGGGAGTTCCAGATATGCAGCCGTTTGATCTTATGCCGGCGCTTTTCATAAATCTCGCCGTTTTTGGTCATATCCAGCCCAAAGAAGATCACATCCGCATCCGGAAGCTGCTCAAAAGCGTCGAGCACGCCCTGCAAGGCCCCGTCATAATAGGTAATATCATCATCGGCGAAGAGCAAAATATCCGCCGTTGCTAACTGCAACGCTAAATTCCGGTTGATGCCGACGCCCCGTGTGTCGGATGAGAGCATCTGAACGGTGTTCCCTTCGTCCCGGGTCATGGTCCACTGGCCGCATTGATTGGCAATGATGGCATTACGGGGGACGTTCATTTTCTCTGCCAAAGAAAGATCTGTCTGTCCCATTGTGGCCACCAATACTTCTATATCCATAACGCTCCTATCTGATACTGCGTGTAATCGTTTCGAATTTCATTTCATCGTGATAAGTCCTGTAGTGCTCCCATGACCGGGTCAGGTCCACCAGCACCGCATGCTCCTTGCACCGGCGTTCCTCTTCTGAGGGGATGCGCATATAGTCGTTGTACAAGGTTTTCAGGATCTCATCATATCCAACGGGCCCACAGAACTGTCCCTCCTCAAAAGGAAGCTCCACGCACTGTTTCAGACACCGGCTGGGAAATACACTTCTGGACAATTTGGATGCGCCGCCTAAGAAGCAGTGAACAAACGCTCCGGTTTTTTTCGGTCCGCGGACAATGCGGTGAAACAGGCCTCTTGGAAGCATACGGCAAACACCCATAAACAGCTTTTTTGCCTTGCTGTCGGTAATATAGCCATTGGCGTAAAGCCCTTTTGCGATCACGACCTTGGAAGCGGCAAACTGGAGCAACCTGCCCATCCGGCTGCTGTAGGCATTGTCGCAGGGAAAAATGTCCATATAAACCCCGCGGTGCAGCATCGGATCCTTGGGATGGTAGGTTTCCAGGCAGGTCGTGCCGTTTAAGCGCAGCTTGGAAAAGAACATAGGCCAGTGCTGGGAGAATTCTCCCTGCAAGTAAAACCGCTCCCGGTCCAACAGCTCCGGTGCTTGCTTCAGAAACCGCTCATAGTCCCGGCGTTTCATCAGCACATCCAGGTCATCATCCCAGGGGATGAAGCCCTTGTGCCGCACCGCCCCCAAAAGGGTTCCGGCAAACAGGAAATAGGGAATATCCAGTTTTCTGCAAACTCGGTCAAACTCCGTCAGCAGACACTTTAGGGCTTGCTGGTGCTCCTGAAGCGTTGCCAGCTCCCCCTCCTGTCTGATCTGTTCCATAGCTCTTCACTCCGGATTATATCCTCTTAAACTTCTTCACGCCGTAGTATCCGTATTGGATCATCAGGCTGACACACTGCCAAAGGGGCAGCTTCAGATGTTTTCTGTAGATCACCCACCGCCGGCAGGCACTTTTCAGCTTGTTGGCGGTTTTGGAGTCCGACCGCTGACGGTAGGCAGCCAAAATTTCCGGCATACCCCGGGCTTGCACGCCATCTCGCAGCAACTCAAACCAAAGGGCAATATCCTCGTGGTAAATATCCGCAGGAAACCGGTGGTTCCGGGCGATCTTCTTTGTCAGCAGCACGGTGGAGCAGGTGATCACACTGCGGATCATAGACTTTTTAAAATCCGTCTGCTCCGGCACGATAAAATCATTGCACAGCTTTTCTCCGTTTTCATCCACGATCTCATAGGAACAGTAAATGATGTCAGCCTTTGTCTCCTGCGCACACGCAAGCATTTTCTCCAGCATTTGGCTCTGCCAGTAATCATCACTATCCAGCAGCGCTACATACTCGCCGCGGCTCATGTCCAGTCCCCGATTCCGGGTTCCGCCTGCGCCCATATTCTGCTCATTGGTCACCAGCCGTATTCTGGGATCCTGCTGTGCCAATTCCTCGACGATCTGCCTTGTCCGGTCCTGAGAACCGTCGTCAATGACGATCAGCTCCCAATCCGATATACTTTGCGCCTGTACAGAGGAAACGGCCTCCCGGATGTATTCCTCCGAGTTAAAGGCCGGCATGATCACAGACACCAGCGGAGTACTATTCGGCATATCTTACGCACCTTTCAAATCATTTTGCTCCACGGGTATGAAGCACTGCTTCGACTGTTTTGAGAATAATTTTTATATCCCACCAGAAATTGGCATTTTCCACATAGCGCAGCTCCATTTGGATCCGCTGCTCATAGGAGCAGGTGCTGCGGGCGTAGGCCTGCCAGTAACCGGTCAATCCGGGAGGGGCACTTAAAAATTTATCCTTACTGTCCCCATAGCGCTCCAGCTCTTCTGCTACCACAGGCCGCGGTCCCACAACGGACATTTCTCCTTTGATAATATTCCAAAGCTGCGGCAGCTCATCCAAACTGGATCGGCGCAGAAATTTTCCGACTTTTGTAATACGGGGATCGTCGTTGAGCTTGAAGTTTTCCTCCCACTCCGCCTTTTGTTCCGGCGTGAAGCTTTCCACCATCTGATCCGCATTGGCATACATCGTCCGGAATTTCAGCACCCGGAGGGGCTTGCCATTCCTGCCGATGCGATTATGTACATAAAAGGGTGCGCCGGAAGATTCTTGCACTACCAGCAAGCTGATGATCAGCATTGGGATAATGCTCACAATCAACGCAACAACGGAAAACACAATATCAAACACGCGTTTTATCAAATAGTAAGCTTTTTTCGATTTTTGGGGTTGCGCATCGATTGCTGCCACAGGGGAAGACTGCGCTGTTTCGCCGTCTTTCTGTTCATAGTTCAAAGCGTTTTTCATACGCCATAACTCCCTTTGATTTATTTTGCCGGAGCAGTCTTTGCCCACATTCCGCGGCCCTGTGCGCCAAGGCCGGCCGGATCATCTTCATTGGGACAAAGCCACACATCCACGCAAAAAGGCATACATCTCCAAGATATAATCCGCATCCAGTATACACCTTCCTTTACAAAAAAGCAATACATTCTGCCATATAAATATCTTTTTTTCTTCTTTTCCAACAATTGTATTGTGTCAGCTTATCCTCCTGTCTGCGCCCCCAAAAAACAAAGCGTCATCGCGAACCTGTGCCTGTATAACAGGTTTGCAATGACGCTTTGCTTCACAGCATCCACGATGCCGCTGCATATTTTTGTTGTTTAATCACTCAGCAGAATACTGCGGATGGAGTCAAGCTCCTCCTGCGTAACACCGATCTGCTCCGTCAGGAAGGTCTCGATACGCTCTGAAAGATCCTCTCCCTGATAGCCGTTGAGGCCTTCGATGATCACATCCATGGAATTGGATCTGCCGTAGGTATAGGCAGCAAAGCCGGTACGCTGATACTCCCGGATCATATCCTCCTTGGACATGTTCAGCACGCCTTGCAGCAGGAATACGATGGTGCCGGTTCGGTCGGAGCCGTAGGTGCAGTGCATATACATAGGATAATTGGCAGGGTCTGCTAGATCCCGGAAAATCTGACGCAGAGATTGGGCATACTTCTGGCTGAAGATCTCTCCGTACTGAGGTGCGCCATAAAATTTATGACCTACCTCTGCCCCAAGCCGGGACTGATAGCTTCCGGTATAGACGCCGCCACGCAGATCAAAATCATACACAAAGCCAAAGGTGTTCTGCACGCTTTCCACCGATTCCACCGGAATGAAATAATGCTTCTCCACCAGTCCGTCGATCTCCGCGCCCCGGATCACCATACCCTGCTTTACGGTTTTACCGTCTCGTGTAGTGTAACCACCAATATCTCGGGTGTTCACGCCTCCGGGGATGGATACGAACCGGGTAGACCGTGCGGTTTTGAAAGAACCGACATAGCTCTCCTCCCCTGCGGTGATCTTGTAGTAGTAGGTGGTGTCGGTTTTCAGGTTATCGATATTCAGCTTGTTTTTATTGCGATCTAAAACATACTCCTTCGCACCGGACATATCCTGATTTTCGCTGAGCAGGAAGGTACCGTCCGTACCGTTGAGGCGATAGTCAAAGGAAAACTGGCGGTAGGGATCCCCTGTTTCCACAGCAGCTTCCGCAGTGATCTGCCCGTCATAAAGCTGCTTGGCAGCGCCGGAGCAAAGCAGGACCTCTTCTTCAAAGGGCGTGTAGGAGAAAGTGACCGGTTCGGAGGGCTGAGCATTTTGAGGCTGCCCACCTGCAGACGGCAGGCCGTTGTTGTTCAGCGTAACCAGCAGCAATACCGCAACCAGCAGTGCCGCCGTGACACCGCCCAGCAGGATCCACCCCTGCTTTTTCTGTGGCTTTCTTGGCAGAACCCAGCGTTTGAAGCGTTTCGTGCTTTTCCGCTTTGTGCTTTTTTTCCGGCGCTTCTTGGGCGCAACATAAGAACCCTTGACCAGCTTATAATCTTCGCCAAAGGTATAGGTTCCCCGCTTTAAAAGTCCGTTTGACATATTGGCGTGGACAACATGATGTCCCTTTACCGCACGGCCCTTGGAACCAATATAGTATTTGCTGCCGTCAACCTCCACCACGCCTGCGTGGTAAGGATGATCGTCTTTATAATAAATCAGCTCTTCGCCTTCATAAAACAAGCCGTTCTTCATCTGTATCTCCTCTTGCCGACGATTTGCGCCGGCTTATTTTGCTATTGGCTATAATTATTTAGGATATCATATCATATTCAGTCGATTATTTCAACACTTAGAAGAAAACTGCCGTTTTTTTACTGCAGCGCATTATAAAGCTTCCGGATCGCCTTTTTTTCGATACGGGATACATAGCTGCGGCTGATTCCGGTGATCTGCGCCACCTCACGCTGCCGCCGGGGCGTACCGCCGCCCAGTCCGTAGCGCAGTACGATCACCTGCCGTTCCTGTTTTGTCAGGACTCGGTCCACCGCTTCGATCATTCTGCGAATACACTCACGCTCACTGATTTTCTCCAGCAGGTCCTCATCCTGGGCCACCACATCCATCAGTGACAACGCCGCCCCGTCGTTGCCGGTTTCAATGTAATCCGACAGAGATACATCCTGGGCTGTCTTTTTCTGACTGCGGAAATACATCAGGATCTCATTTGCTATCCTCTCCCCAAGGACTTTTAGAAACAGCATCGGTGTCATCTGCTGTATTGGCTTTCTCTGTGTCGTTGATCAGTTCCTTTATATCCGGAAATTCAATCTCCCCTTCATCTGCACCGAACAGTACCACATGGGCATTGACGCCGTCCCAGATCACCTTGCGGACAACCGTCCGGACAGATGCCCTTTTTTCTTCCAATGACATACCATCCACACAGGACCGAAAAACTGTCAACATCCGCAGCAGCGCATCAAACTCCACTGCACTCAAGCTGTTGGCATTGCCTACCTGTTCCAGCTCGCTGATTCGTGTTTTGATTTCTGCGTTCACATCACTTAACTGCTCAATACGGCTGAGCAGCCGGGGCTTTGCAACAGAATCTGTTGCCATACCCAATGCATCGATCAGACCATTGATTGTCTTTTCGTTCTCCGAAAGCTCATGCCGAAGGTCATTCAGCTGCACCTCATGCTGCTCCCCGCTTTCTACAAAGCGCCGCCGGCCCTTTTCCAATTGTTGCACGAAACTGCTGTCATCTTCCGTCAATGCCTTTAGCTGCTCGAGAATCGCCGCATCCAAAATATTACCATTGGCATTTCGACAGTTACACCGTTCCCGTTTGCTTCGTTCCTTCATCTTACATACGTAGGAATAGATGATCTGCCCATCAGCCGTTTTGCGCTGAGAAAGCTTGGGATACATCCGCTTGCCGCAAGAGCAGTATATCAGGCCGGTCAGCAACGCCTCATTACTTCGGGCCTTACGGTAGCCTTTCAATTTATTTCTCTCCAAAGACTCCTGTACTGCGATCCACTGCTTAGAGGGCACAAGCCCCGGATGCTTGCCAATGGCTATGATCCACTGATTCTCAGGCAGTAAAACCGTGGATTTTCCTTTTTCCTGATCTGTTCGATTGTACGCCATAATGCCATAGTTGCCGTCAAAGGCTTCTTTAGGAAAGCATACGTCTGCTTCTTTCTCTGTGAAATATTTATAGGCATCCGCATCTGCCACCATATACACCGGGTTCTGCAAAATTGCTTTGATGGCAAAGCGGGTAAAATCCTTCCCTTGCTTTGTTTTGACTCTGCGTCGAAGCAGTTCTGCTTCCACCGCCGTCAAAGAATCCGTTTCGGTGTACAGATCGAAAATCATTTTGGGGATCGCTGCTTCCTCAGGAATCGGTACAAGCTTATAGGCCTTTCGAACTTTTCCGTCTACAGTTTCTTTACTAACTGCCTCCGACCGAAAACCTGTCGGCGCATTTCCGCCCAACCACCGTCCAGATTTTGCCAATTCATGCATATTATCCCTAATTCTTTCTGCGATCGTCTCTCGTTCAAGCTGTGAGAACACTGAGATAATGAACATCATTGCACGCCCCATAGGCGTGCTAGTATCGAACTGTTCCCGAATCGATACAAATGATATATCCCTTCTAGTCAACTCATCGATCAAGCCGGTAAAATCACTGATATTTCGGCTGATTCTATCCAGACGGTATACCACAATGGCTTTGAACTTATGCTGGCGGGCATCTGCCATCATCTTCTGAAAAGCAGGTCGCTTCAGATTGCGACCGGAGAATCCTTCATCCTCGAACACCACACAGCAATCCACATACTCCTCGCCGAACATGTTTCGCACATAATCCTTGCACAGCTCCACCTGATTGCCAACACTATCCCCCATGCCCGTAAATTTTGACTTACGACTATATATTGCAATCATTTCCTGATTTTTCTGCATATAAAAACCTCCTCTGTATTTGTTTATTAGTCTTCTTTATTAAGATTTGTTTTTCGTTTATTCTCTGGGAAACGTGCATCTTTTGAAATCACCCAGTCTCTGCCAATCCGTATTGCACCGGGTATTCGACTATTCTGATGAAGATACTGCTTTACCTGCTCCGGGCTTCTTTTATGTAATGCAGCATACTGCTGCGTGGAAAGCAAATTTGTTTCCGTGGTAACACATTTATCCAGTTCCGTTGGGATTATTTCCTCGAATTCCTTTTCTAAAATCTGCTGGAGTAATGCACTGCAGTCGCAGTTTTTCAATGCAGAAGCATACTCCAATGCCGCAAAGACCGTCCGGGACAATACAAATCCAAATAATCCTTTATTATTATAATGTGTATACCGCTCCAAATACGCCCGAATTGCATCCGCACTTTGATTGGCTTCATAATCTACTTTGAGCAGCCTTTTAATCCGCTTTGCATCAGGATTATTGCTACGGTTGAACAGCGGTTTCAGTTCACTGATTGCTGCTGCTTCACTCTCCTGCAAATGCTCCGGCGCACATTCAAAAAGATATATAATCAAAGGCATATTTTTTGGAATGGGTCAAGCATCGGGCATATTGGGCTCTCGATTTTCCAACATATAAGAAGTACTCCTCCCCTGCATACATTCCACTCTAACAAGCGATTCAAGTACCATATGATACCTGCAAGAATATAGTCTTCAATCAAAACAAACTCCTCTTTGCATCTGCGCCAGGGATAGAGTATTTGCACAGCTACATCCTGTCGATATCCGCTTGCACACATAATTGTCTGCACCCGTTCTATCACATCCTCCACATCATAATCCTGCCACAAAGGCAATATAGTGTTTTTAGAAAGTCTTGTAAGCGCCATCATTTTGGTTTCAAGCAGATCCGCATAACGCTGGGACGGAGCTTTCTTTTTACAGCACCCGTATACATTCAAGCAATTTTTTGCCCAAAATACACTCACGGCATTGTCCGATTCTAATTTCCCCTGGAGAAAATCCATTGCTTCCCCCTCCCCTTTTTCCCAGTTTAGACGGCAGCCCAAAGCTTTTTTCAGTTTGTATAGTGCATCTTCATTCCATGCTATTGCACATTCTTCTTGCCAGTCAAAAATAAGCTGACCTAGATTTCTTTCCCGAACAAACAACTCTTCTTGCGTTGTTTGTCCTTCCATAAACCTGTGCACATCCCGTTTCGAACCAACGACGATTCGTTCTTGTTGTGTTTGCCGGTTTAGCGTCAGTGCCATCACAACCGGCTTCGTCTGCTCCAAAAATTTCTTATTTTTTCTAAACATTTTGACCTCCTATATGTTGTAATTCTGTTTTTATTTTTTATTTTTCGAATTATTTCGCGTAACTCCATTTTACCTTACGATCCTTACGTACGAGGTGCCGCTAATCCATATACACAACCGAAATATTCTGCTATTCTGTTCTTAAAGCAGCAACTACAAAAATTCTTTAAGGGGGTGTGATAATGCGTCAAGCCGGCAAAGTTAATGTGATCGTATACGTGCCGAATACAACCGCTGGCCGCGATGCGTTATCACACCGCGTTGCGACGATTCACGCGAATGCAGTCATCTCGCGGCTTCAAAAACTTGCTTGCCCATCAGAACAAAAACTACTATTGCTGGATTCCGTCATTGCACAGTGTAAGCAACCGTTTAATGACAAATCATACAATCCCGACCGTCTTATTTAAAAGCAGTACCACTTGACTCAATCGCAACAATCCCATACATAACAAAAAGCGCACTCACCTACTGTAAAAAGTAAGTGAGTGCGCTATTTTACGCATTCCGCAGCAACTCTTGCTCCAAGTGCTGCAACTTATCTTTCAGCCTGTTCCCGGTCTGTTTCGCCCGGCTGTCCGTCTGGCCATACGTCAGCAAAATATTGTGGTCACTTTTTCCAACAAGTAACATTCAAGTCATTTGTATTATACCTTAGATCGACTCAAAAACAAATAATTATCGATTTCTGCAGTAAACAAAATACTGCAATTATTCTTTATATTTTGCCCAATCGTTTTCACGGAAGCCGACCAGTACAAAATCATCACCGATCAGCAGCGGACGCTTTACCAGCATTCCGTCGGTTGACAAAAGCTGCAGCATTGCCTCCTCGGTCATGCCGGGCAGTTTGTTTTTCAGATCCATGGATTTATACAGCAATCCGCTGGTGTTGAAAAACTTCCGGATAGGCAAACCGCTTTTTGCGTACCACCCAGTCAGCTCCGAGAGAGTTGGATTCTCTGACTTAATATCCCGCAGTTCATATTGGATGTTGTTGTCATCCAGCCACTTTTTCGCCTTCTGACAAGTAGTGCACTTGGGATAGCAAATGAATTTCAGCATCATATCACACTCCTGATATATTTTGTTTGCCGGAATTGTTTCTATGCAGCTGTCTTATAGCGCATATAAATATACTCGTAAATCTCCTTACGGTAAGTAGTAATACTCAGTTCATCGTAGCTTTCCGGAAGTTCTGCCCAAAGGGTATCACGAATCAGATTGTCCACGATTGCTTTGGTTTCCGGCTTGTCGGCCCAGTGATCCAGTTCTGCAATCTTCGCCTTGACTTTTGCCAAAAGATCAACCGCAACCTTCTTAATCTGTGATATTTCCTGCTTTGTCAAGTTTTCCTTAAACAGCTTATCAAACATGGACAGTTCTTCATCGCTGGAAAAGCCTTCCCGGATATACCGCTTTTCTTCCTGTGTCAGATCCTGAGCAAGTTTTGTAAGCTCATCAAAGATTCGTTCAATTTCAGCCCGGTTCTTTTCCTCGTTGTATTCCTTAATGATGGTCTGATAGCGATCATAATAGTCCATACGGCCGGGGTTCCGCAGCAGCATCTGCTTGATGCGTTCCTCCACAAGGTCTGACAGATCCTTAATAATCAGCTTTTTGTGTGCAGCCTTTGCAAATTCTTTACGCAGCAATTCAAAGTCAATTTTGGAAATATCAAATTGCTTGGATTCTGCCAACCCTAGTGAAACGGGTTCCAAAGTCAGATTCTCACTAATGATACGGTTGATCTCCACCATCAAATCAGTGTTGTCAGCATGCTTGCGTTTCAGCTGCAGTTCCTTGTAAATGGCAACAATGGCATCCCGATACTGCACCTGATCCTCTGTCAGTTCATCTCGCTGCAGATATTTCATCACACGGACGAGCTCGGAAGCATAGGTTTGGAATTCCTTTTTATCTTCCATATTGCCGCAAACCGCATTTGCTCCGGACTTGATCAATGCCTGCTTGGCAAAATCTTTTGCAGCAACCAATGCAGAAAGATCAAAACCCAACTCGTCAAGGAATGCGTTGGTCTGCCCAATCAGTTCCACAATACGGGCAATCAGCAGATCCTTATCTACTGTGGGATCCCCGCCGTCCTGACCGCCGACATTGGCCGTATAATCTGCCAGTGCCTTTCTAAGGGCCTTCACAATACCGATGTAGTCCACAATCAGCCCGTTGCTCTTTCCTTCAGCCACACGATTGGCACGGGCAATGGTCTGCATCAGTGTGTGGGCTTTCAAAGGCTTGTCCAAATACAAGCAGGAAAGGGTCTTTACATCAAAGCCAGTCAGCCACATGGCGCAGACGAATACGATCCGGAAGGGATTGGCGGAGTCCTTGAATTCCTTGTCCAGCTCCCGTTTTTCCATCTTGGCTCGGTGGGGCAGAATATCCAGTCCCCACTTCTTGAAGGTTTGGATCTCGTTCTGCTCCTGGCTGATTACCACAGCCATTTCCGTTTCTTTCAGCCAATGCAGCTTGCGCTCCAGTTCCTGGTATGCCTGTTGAGATGTGGTCTTCTTCAGGGCAGCTTCGGTTTCGGTAATCTTCTCTGCCCAGTATTTCTGTGCCAGGTTGTACATCCGCACGCAAGTCACTTTGTTGAGACAGACGAACATAGCCTTGCCGGAAGTCCAAACATTGGTGTAATGCTCCACGAAATCCTTGGCGATTGCCTCCAAACGAGGCTCTGCCGTCAGCACATGGATCTCCTTGGCAAATTCCAGTTCCAGCTTTTCCTGTTGGTTTACATCCAAATCTGCCGCTTCAATGGCATCGATAATCTCCTGGGTGATTTCCGGATTTTTGATCGTTCCCAGTTTCTCACCACGGTTTTCGTAGTAAAGCGGCACAGTTGCGCCGTCATCCACTGCCCTCTTAAAGTCATACACAGAGATGTAACCGCCGAAGGTGCGCTCTGTGATGGCATCATTGGAGAACAGCGGTGTGCCGGTAAAACCAATACGGGAAGCGGTGGGCAGCAATGCCACCATATTCTCCGCAAAGATACCGTATTGGCTCCGGTGCGCCTCGTCGGACATAATGATAATATCGTAATTGGGAGTGATGGGTTCTGCGTCGCGCTTGTTGAATTTTTGGATCAGTGTAAAGATGAAGCTGGGATTGCTTTTCAGCTTGCCGATCAAGTCCTCGCCACTTTGTGCTATGTACTTGGAGGCCTTTACGCCACCCAGCAGACCGCAGTTCTCGAAGGTGTCACTGATCTGCTTATTCAGTTCATCACGGTCGGTCAGCACCACAAATGTGGGAGAACCTTCAAATTTGCGGCGAATCTTCTGTGCCAGGAATAGCATAGAGTAGCTTTTACCGCTGCCTTGTGTGTGCCAAAATACGCCCAGTTTTCCGTTGCGCAGCTTGCGCTGCTTGTACACCTCCACCGCTTCATTGACGCCCAAATACTGATGGTTCCGGGCAAGGATCTTGGCGGTGCGGCCACCGGAGTGGTCATAGAGAATGAAATTCTCAAACAGATCCATGAAGTTCCGCTTGTTGCAGATACCCCGGAGCATGGTTTCCAGCGCAACGGAGCCTTCCTCATCTTCCTTCAAGCGTTTCCACTCATGGAAAAACTCATACTTACTGCCCAGTGTGCCTACCTTGGCTTCGTAACCATTGGAGAGCATCAAAAAGGCGTTGTAGTAAAATAAATGAGGAATGGTATCCAAATAGTCTGTATAGTTGCAGGTGTAGGCATCCTGCACATCCACATTGTGGTTCTTCAGTTCCAAGAACATCAGCGGAATACCATTGACGAAACCAACGATATCTGTCCGTTTGCGGTATAGTTCACCGTGGATCTTAAGCTCCTTGATGGCAAGAAAATGATTGTTCTCGGGATCGTCAAAATCAAAGACCTGCACCCGTTCTTGCTCGATCTTGCCGTTGGGCTTTTTCACCATCACCGGAATACCGTCCCGGAGATAGCCGTACTTTTCCTCGTTGATCTGCATCAAAGAAGCGGAAGCCAAATGATGCTCCAGCTTTCTGACCGCATCTTGATAGACTGCTTCCGTCAGCCAGGGATTCAGCTTGAACACAGCATCCTTGAAGTACCGCCAGAGCACGATCTCCCGATAGTTTTTCCGACCAAAGGTGCCGTTTACGCCCAGCTTCTCCGTGTTGTAGGCATAGGAAACCTCCCAGCCCAGTTCATCGTGTAACAGATGCCCTGCGCTCTCCTGGACTAATGTATTTTCGGAATATTCGTAGCTCATAGTAACACCATCCTATGCTTAGTGTTCAAATTTGTATGCAATTAGGTACGGATCGGGGCCGAATAAATATGTTTGAAAATTATTTTGAGACAATTCTTCAGCTGTTTTCAGTTGCTCGTAGTGAATCTTGTTATCATTTTTTGCTTCAAATACAACAGCAGATGTACTTTCAATGTAATCACCGTTCTCAGATTTGCAAAGCATATAATTGACAACATAGTCAAAATAATTGTGAAGATGGTTAAGCGCGATTTCAATACCAGTTACTTCTGCCCCTAAATGAGTAGCAATATTTCTTATTCTATGAAGTCTCTTTAATTGCCACTCAATGCGTTGCTTGTGCATTTCGAGATATGCAGAGATATCCTTTCCGTTAGACAAACGTTTCCTTATATTATAAAGCCTAGATCTTAAGAGCGGATTATGAGGAAGTAGCATATATATGGATTTCATTTCGTCAGAATCTTGCCCATGTATTGCAAAGAATTCAACAAATGATACAAAGTCAACAATTTCGTGCTTTGCTAATTCTGTTGAAAGCACCGCCTCTTCCAACTGCGCATATACTCCTCTCAAAACTTTAAGAAGATAGGTTTTTTGAATTATAGGCAACACACTATTTATTACATTATCGCGGACACCATTACTTGAATAGTTTGCAAACAGGGTTTCCAACGCAGTCCAAAATGTACGGAATAATGTGAGTGTATTTCTTGAGTCAAATGCTTCTGAGTGCATTTCTATGGCACGCGTCAGCGAATAAAACGAGGATTCTCCCATGGCCTTTGCATTCAAAAGATTACTAATGCGCATATCAATCATATCTTGATTAACAAATGGTCTCTTTTGCAGTTTGTTGGGCAATCTAATTTCGCGATACCGGCCATCACTGCATTTCTGTAAAATAAGGAATACCTGTTTGGAAAAATAAAAATGTTTAAAATATCGAGAAAAAGTTTGTAAAAAGCGAATGTAGTCTGTAAATCTTATTGCTGCAATATACGGGTCCAATTCCCTATCTTTAAATCTTACAATTGCAATTTTTTCGTGAGATCCCTTGTGATTCATCTTGCTGTCATATTCTCGCAATAGTTTTTGTCCAGCATAATCTTTTTCTATTTCGGAGCGTTCCTTTTTTATATCTATTCTTTCAATTTGACGACTGAACACTAAGTTATCACTAATGCTGTCCATATATTCGATTGAATCAACATCCATCAGAATTAGAAATTCATATTCTTCTCTCTGGCAAGAAAATAATCGCAAAAATGCTTTGATTTGGTTTGAATTGTTGATAGCGTTTGCATCATTATTGAAAAATCGTTTTGCTGTAGTATATAGATATTCTCGTGCATATCCAATGTGCGTCAAGGTGATAAAGTAATTTTTTGTGCATGTGATTAATTTTTGTTTTTCGGTTGTTGTAGTAACTAACCGCACTATTTCTCTTTCATACATCTCGCGATATTTCCGCATAGAACAAGCTTGCTTGAACACGCTAATCCAACCTGATAAATGCGCATGAGTTGTTTTAGCTTCTTCAAACCCCGTACGGATACTAAACAGCCGATCTCCAACAATTTTCTTGAAAATATAGTCTTTCTCGGTTTGATCTATAAACTCTTCTATAATCGGAGGTATGTATTTCGCATAGTACTCATCCAACATATTATGATTATTGATAAGATCAAACACCTCTTCTATTTCGCGCAGTAATGTCACAACATTATGTTGAGGCAATGCATATGTGTCAGGAGTAACCTCACTTAATAATTCATCAGCACACTGATAGAACAAATAAAGCATTTCAAGCGAATCGGAATATTCCCAATTATTTGGAACTGTATTTATCATTTCTTACACCTCGATTTCTCCGTTCATCAGTTTGGGGAGCAAGCGGTCACGAGCTTCGGCCAATGCGTGGTTTTGAAGTGCTAATGCCTTAATCCGGCGCGTAATAGTCCAAATAGTGTCCTCAAATCGCTGCCTCACACCCTCATCCGGTATCAAAACTGGGTATTTCTCCATCTGATTCCAATCCGCGCGAGGCATCTTTGCGCCTTCTTTACAGGTTTGATAGGTATACTCCACAAATGCCTTATCGAATACTGTCATCAGAAGCAGGCCCCACAATCCCTGTTTTGCTACCATAACAAAACTATCTGTAGACACGACACCACTATTGAGTGTAAAGCCAACCTTATGAAAGTAAGGTCTGATTTTGCCAAAGATAATGTCATTTTCGGCATAACGGAATTTATTACTAGTAGCATCTTCCGCTGTTCCCCAATTTGAAAGACAAAAATCGACACGCGGCATATGCTCTAAGCCAATGTAAGGAGTATCAGCAGAAATCTTACTTGCAAGAACAGCATCCTTCTTCAAGTTACATATACTACCAACCGTACTTGCTATCCACCCTTCAGGGATGCCGTCGGTGATGGGAGTGGTTTCGTGGCTGGGGAAGCGCAGATCCACAAACCACTCTTTATACAGCCGCTGCGCTGCTTCCTCCAACAGCTTGATCTGCTTCTGGTTGTTTTCAATCAGGTCATCATATATGGACAGCATATCCGCTATTTTCTTCTGCACCTCAATAGGTGGAGCCGGAAAGAGTATTGTTGAAAGCTTTTCCCACGACAGATTATCCTGCGCCGCTCCTTGTGATATTTTCTTACAATTCTGTTGCAAAATATCGAAGCAGTACTTCACAAAACGGACATCTGCTACTCCCTCATAGGGGAGGAAGCCCATGACGCTATCGGGGAAACATGCATCAATCGCTAAAATACCAGTATCAGCAATGTTGGCTGCAATAGTTATGCATAACGTTCCAGGATGCCACAGTTTGCTCTGTGCTAAGCCTTTTTCGTTATAAGTAGTGTCATACTCCGTAATGTAGAAATTTGCATTCTTAACATCCGCAGTTTGAATAAACGGATAATCTCCACCAAAAAGCGACGGATCATTGCGAGGCCTGTGCTTAGATCGACCACGAGATACCTCTCCCAGCTGGTCAAGTGTTTTGTATTCCCAAGTCATAGTCCCATCTCCTTCATGTTTTTGGAGATGGTCTGCATCAGTTCATTGGATTCTGCCTGCAAGGTCAGCAATTCTCGGTGAATCTCGCCCATGCGCTGAGCAAAGTCCACACCGTCATCCTCCACCGCAGCTACACCGACATAGGCACCGGGTGTCAGAGAATAATTCTTCTCGGCAATCTCTGCCCGGCTTGCCATCTTGCACAAACCGGGGATATCCCGATATTCGCCTTCACCGAATTTATCTGTTAGCCATTTCGCATCCAGAATAATCTGGCAAAGGTTCTCTACACCTTCAATGAAAATATCCAAGTCTGTTGCTAATCCGCGTTTATACTCTGCCAGGGTTTTTATTTCTTTGGCCTTGACAATTTCTTTTTGTGCATCCTTTTGCAGATTTGAAACATAATTTGTCCATTTTTCAATTTGCCTTTTAGCAACAGTAATCGTATTGCGCAAATCATCAAGAAGCGGATACACAGCAAAAATATCCTGTGTTTCTTTGGATTTGTGGACAACAGAAAGAAGAAAAGAATTAAAGGAGATCACAAATTCGTTATCAACATATCCACCAAATACCGCACCTGCCCGAAGAACATAATCAATTTCGTTCTGAACCGCTCTATAGTATTCTCGGCACAGTTCTGCGTACTTCTCCACCTCGCCACGGTACAGCCACACGATGGCGTTCAGATTCTTCAGCTGCCACTCGCTCCACTCGTTGAGGGTACGATCCACTACGGTATAATAATTCCGGGCATCGATGAACAGCACATGATCTTGGATAGCTTCTGCCTTGCCCTTATCGAAGAACCAGATGGAGCAGGGCAGAGATTTGGTATAGAAGAAGTTGTTGCCTACGCTCATCATTACATCCACATGACCGGTCTCAACCAGTTTTTGACGGATATCACGATCCTTACCGGAGCTGTCGGTGGCAGAGGATGCCATGATAAAGCCTGCCCGACCCTTTTCGTTCAGGTAGGCATAGAAATAGGAGATCCACAGATAGTTGCCGTTGCCGAATTCCTTGGCAGCATTGATAGAAGGCAGACCAAAGGGCAGACGGCCTGCATTCATGGCAGACTCGGACTTGACCTTGTCCACATTAAAGGGCGGGTTTGCCATGACATAGTCGCAGCAACCCTCCAAAGAATGGGCATCGTTATAGAAGGTATTGGCTTCATTACCGGAGAGGATCTTGCCATTGAGGCCATGGACAGCCATATTCATCAAACACAGCTGGGCATTGTACTCCACTTTTTCCTGACCGTAGAAGGTCATAGCCGCATTGGCAGACATACCGTGGAGGTTTACAAAGTCACCGGTCTGCACGAACATACCACCGCTGCCGCAAGCAGGATCCAGCAGGATGCCCCGCTTGGGTTCCAGGACATTGACAATCATCTTGACCAGGGATTTGGGCGTGAAGAACACACCATCGTCAGATGCGATGTTCTTGGCGAATTTATTGAGGAAGTATTCGTAGATTCGACCCAGGATATCGCCGCCCACCTCATCCAGTGCGCTGTTATTGAAGATACGCAGCAGTTCGGAGAGGATCTCGTCGGTGAACATGGTGTAGTCCTTAGGCAGGACACCCACCAGCTGCTCGCTCTGCTCTTCAATCAGTTCCATGGCACGGTTCACAGCCTTGCCGATATCTGCACTCTCAGGCAGGTTCACAAGGTAGTCATAACGAGCCTCAGGAGGCAGGTACAGCGCGCTCTTTTCTGCAAAGTCGCTGGCTTCCACAGGCAGGACACGACCATTCCGGACAGGACGGTTCTTGAGAATTTCAGCCTCTACCAGTTTGAATCGACCATGGGCATAGCGCAGGAAAATCAGGCCCAACACAGGCATACAATATTGATTGGATGTCAGCTTGGAACCGGCACGCAATAAGTCCGCAGAATCCCAAAGTTCCGCTTCCAGTTTTCTAATGTTTATCATATCTCTATCCTCACATATCCAGGCTGTCTGCGTTCAACAGGAAGTCGTACACGCTGATGACCAAAATACCGTCATCGGTATACCAGGGCGCAGGGGTATCCTTGACAACGATGACCTTTTTGAAGGAATCATCAATACGGAGCAGAGAATTGGTTTCCTGCTGCATTTTGGCATCGTCAGGAACCGCAAATGCGGACTGCACATAGTAGCGTTTGGCACCCTTGTTGCACACAAAATCCACTTCCAATTGTTTCTGCTGCCGGTTACCGGACTCGTCACAATCACGGGTTACAACCAAGCCCACATCTACATTGAAATCTCGTCCGATCAATTCGTTGAACAGTATGTTTTCCATCGTGTGGTTTTCTTCGATCTGACGGAAGTTGATCCGGGCATTTCGCAAACCCACATCGCTGAAATAATACTTTTGAGGGGTGTCAATATACTTTCTACCCTTTATGTCGTAACGGGTAGCTCTGGTGACAACAAAAGCATCACACAGATAGTCTAAATAACTCTTGACGGTATTGACACTGATCTTAATCCGTTTCTTGGTTTTGAAAGTGTCTGCCAGCTTTTTGGGATTGGTCAGAGAACCGATTCCGGAGGAGAGAATGTTGATCAATTCCTCAAATTCGCCCTTGTTGCGGATCTTATGGCGACCAACAATGTCGTTGATGTATGTCTCGTCAAACAGCCGCTTCAGCAGCTCGATCTTTTGCTCCGGAGTGGGCAGAAGAACTACTGAGGGCAGCCCTCCGTACAGCACATATTCCTTCCAACCGTCGTATTTGTTTCCATCATAAACGGACATAAATTCCGCAAAGGACAGCGGGTTCATATGCAGTTCGTCGCCACGCCCACGGAACTCGGTAATGATGTCCTTGGAAAGGAACTTCGCGTTACTACCGGTGACATATACATCCACATTGGGAATCCGCATAAAACCATTCAGTACAGATTCAAATTCACCCAAAAGCTGCACCTCGTCCAGCAGAATATAGTACATCTGATCATCAGAGATTTGTGCTTTTATGTGGGGATACAGCACTTCCGGATCCCGGAAATGCTTATTCTCAAAAGAATCAAAAGCAAGCTCGATAATATGATCCTCCGTAACGCCACTGGCACGCAGGTGCTGCTTAAACAAGGTAAACAGAAGATAAGACTTGCCGCATCGGCGCATACCGGTAATGACTTTTATCAGTCTGTTATGTTTCTTTGCAATTAATTTTTGCAGATAATAATCACGCTTTATTTCCAATGTAACCACCTCGGTGAAAATATATTGCCAAATGCCACTGTTTTTTCAATAGTATTATACCCATTACACAATAAAAAGTCAAACATATATTGAGAATTTCATGCCTGTTGGCAGCAAATTTTCAATAGTCTTTGATTAGTCCAATGGTTCCTAATGTAGGCTACCAATCGCAGATTGCGTTCGATCAGTATGTTCCGGGCATCAATATCCCCTTGAGCGGAAAGGGCCAAATATTGGGTTTCTTCCTCTTTCGTCAAAGGTTTGGGGAAGCTGCCGGTTTGCAGCTGCAGGGCGTACATCAAGCCGCTGAGCATCAGCCATACTGCGGCGATCATACATACCACCTCCACCATCTCCCCTATTCACCCCGGCAAGTCCATTTTCCAACAATACTCATAATGTTTGCTTTATAAAATTGGACCACAGCTTCAATTTTGAAGCTGTGGTCCACAGTCTGTCAAAGAACCCCCTGTTTTCATTAAGCGAAAACAGGGGTTTTGGTATAGTTAGGTGCAAATATAAGCAATATCTGCGAGAAAACGGAGTTATCCCAACTCCAATTTGCTAGCTTTTTCAGATTCATGGCAGCA
>JAFSET010000069.1 GCA_017435615.1 Oscillospiraceae bacterium
CCTGCCAGGCTTGCTACACTTGCGCTCTGCAGGCCGGAGTTGTTCCGTCTGATCTCCACCACATTGTCCGCGCCGTACAGGTAGACAGCGTAGCCCACAGGGTCATAGTGGCTGTCGCCGTCCTTGGCTGTCAGGGAAAGGCGGACATTCTGTGTAGCCATGGTCAGCTTGGTCTTGAAAGCAAAGTTTTCCTTGTGCTCCGCGCTGACATTGGCACGGATCTGACCGTCCCAGCTCTCATCGGTACCCTTGATGGTATTGGAGGCAGCACCGGTCAGGTCGAAAATATCGTAGACCGTTGCCGTGCCGTAGGTATTTGTATAGGTGGTGTCCATCTGGATGGCTGCGCCGTAGTGGAAGTCCACAATCTTGGTACCCAGGGCATCCCCGGTCAGGTAGCCGCTTACATCATCCACTTCACAAACGGTCACGCCATCTTGTTTGACATACAGATGCTTGCCCGTTCTGACACCATCGGTCAAAATATCCACGATGCCGATCTCCAGCTCGTAAGTTCCCTGCACGGAGGCAACGCTGCCCACCGCCAGATCACTCATATTACGCTTGATCGCTATGTAGGGTGCGCCACCGTTGTGGTTGATGAACACCGCATAGCCGGAGGGATCATAAATACTGGCGCCGTCCAGGGCATTGATAGAAAGACGAACTTCCTGTGCGCCCATGGTCAGCTTGGTCTTGAACACAATATTCTCCTTGTGCTCCGCGCTGACATTGGCGTGGATCTGGCCGTCCCAGGTTTCATCCGTACCCTTAATGGTATTGGTCTTGGAACCGGTCAGATCATAAATGTCATAGACATTCGGCTCTGCCGTGATTGTGTCAGCCTGCGCACGCAGCGTCACTCCCGCAAAGCTGGGGAGCAGCATTGCCAGCGTTAAAAGCAGTGCCAACAGTCTTTTGGTCGCTGTGATTTTCATGGTATTCCTCCTCTTTTGGTTATCCTGTTTGTTATCAACGAATGAAATCTTCGTTAATATACCTGTTTATACCAGGGGCATTGGCAACTTCCCCATGGTACGAATACATTGTAGCACTTCCCTATGAAATTTTCTTATGATTTTTCATACGATCCTTATGATTTTTCATACAATCTCATTTTCCGCAAAATAGGCAGTCTTACCCAATATTCAACAGTCAATTATCCATATTTTGTAATAATTGTAAGATATAATCAATTCTCTTGCTCTATTTGACCGTTTTTTCGAACATCTTTTTATGGTTCATTTCGTGATTTTTGGCACTTGACGGATCCTTTCTTTCGTTGTAAATTTATATAGAAAGGGGTTGATTGTTTTGGATAAAAAAAGCGCATTTCTCATTCCGGAAATGCTGAAGCAGCTCGACACCATGATCCAGTATGCGCCGACAGCCTCCTGGCGTGATTCCGAGGTTTGCTTCAACATCACCAACTTTGCCTATCCGACCCTTCATACCCACGATTACTATGAGATCGTTGTGATCTTTAGCGGTTCTATGGTCCATAACATTAACGGCGAATCCTATGTTATGCAGCGTGGTGACTGCTGTTTGATCCGTCCGGAAGACCTGCATTACTACGAAGACGATCCTGCGCAGCCCCGGCAAAAATGCCTGAGTGCCAATTTTATGTGCCGCCTGGATTTTATGGAACAGGCACTGGCCACCTTCGGCGCAGACTGTCAGTCTATGCTTCTGAATAAAAAACAGCCTTTGACCTTCAAGGCCTCCAATACGGTGGTCTCCAAAATCGAAAAGACCTGTCTTTACATCCAGTCACCGGGAGAGCAGCCCACCGACAGCAACCTGATGATCTGCAAATCGGTTATTATGGAGCTGCTGGGTGCCTGTGTGCTGCACCAATGCACCCAAATTCACGATGATTTTCCGGAGTGGCTGGATACCTTGGTGCGTTCTATGCAAAACCCCGATAATTTCAACAAAAAGATCCCGGAGCTGATCGAGGGAATTTCTTACAGCTACTCCTATATTCAAAAGCAGTTCCGCTACTATATGGGCACCACCATCGTCGCCTACTGGAGCGGCATCAAGCTGGCACACGCCAAGGAACTGCTGGCCAATTCCCAATTAAGCACCCTGGAGATCTCCACACGGCTGGGCTTTGAAACCGCCTCCCACCTGAGTTATTTGTTTAAGAAGCATTACGGCGTTTCTCCCTCCGCCATCCGGAAGCTGTAACATGATATCCACCCCTTTGTATTTGGGACGTCCAGCGGCCGTCCCCTGCAAATTGCAATTGCACATATTGCATGCTATCATACTCCAAACAAAAGCGAGGGCGTTTTATGTATAGAATACTGTTCGTCTGCCATGGGAATATTTGCCGCAGTCCTATGGCAGAGTTTGTAATGAAGGACCTGGTGGCAAAGGCCGGGCTTTCCGGGCAATTTTATATTGACTCCGCGGCAACCAGCCGGGAGGAGCTGGGCAATCCCATGTATCCTCCCGCACGGCGTGAGCTGGCTCATCACGGCGTTCCCTGCACCAGCCGCAAGGCCCGGCAGATTACCCGGGAGGATCTGGACCGATTTGACCGAATTTACTACATGGACCGGCGAAATTCCATCTATCTCTACCGGATGTTTCCGGAGGCCACCAATTTCCGCCCCTTCCTGCCTTACGATGTGGCAGACCCCTGGTACTCCGGCGACTTTACCCAAACCTGGATCGATATTGAACAGGGCTGCAAAAACATCTTAGATCACTTTACAAAGGAATACGACTATGATAAATAAACCGTTATTGGAGCGGCAATTGGCTGAGCTTCCCCTTTACACCTATTTTTACATTGCTCCCCAGAGCCTGGAATTTTCCGAAAGAATTCGCCACATCTGCAAGTCCGAATGTCCTATGTATGACAAGACCTGGGCTTGTCCGCCGGCTGTGGGGGAAGTGGCCCAATGTCAGGAAAAATGTCTGTCCTACCAAAACTGTTTGGTGATCGGCACCATTGTGGAGGTGGAGGACGCCACGGACATCGAAAAGACCCTGCTGACCCGTTCAGACCACGAAAAGCTGACCAATCAGGTACGGGATCTGATGCGGGAGCAGGGTGTGCAGCCCTATATTTTGTCCACAGAGGCTTGTGCGATCTGTGAGCGCTGTGCCTGGCTGGACGGACTGCCCTGCCGTATGCCGGGGAAAATGCACCCCTGCGTGGAAAGTCACGGCATCAACCTGATCCCCACCCTGGAGGAAAACGGCCTGGACTTCATCTACGGCACCAACATCGTCACTTGGTATTCCCTGTTATTTTTTAACGATTAACCTGCCCGGTCCCCTCTGACGAGGAAGCCGTCAGCAGAAAAGTATATGATTTTACAGAAAAAACAGCACAAAGTCTGCAAAAATGCGCAGATTTTGTGCTGTTTTTGAGTTTTGGACACCCGGGGGACGGGTGTCCCTACGGCGCGATATGGACAGTTAATCCATATCAAACGGCTCCCAGCACAAGCTGGAAAGATGCAAAACCGGTGCCCTGATTGTTGGAAAGATAAAGGACATTTAAGCAAATCACATCTCCGTCCTGGAGTGTGACCTGGTAGTTTACCCGCTCCTGCCTGGTGGTACCGGCAGTGCCTGTGGAGGTGTTGACATTGATACTTGTCAGCTCCATCGTGCTGACTTTTCTGCCTGACAGGTAGGCACTCATTTGGGCAATGGCACCGTCTGATGCGTCAGCAGTCTGTGGATGCATAAAAGCTTTGGCATCGGCTGCACGGTCCTCAGCCAGTGCGAGCATCATCTGCTCTACTTTTGGGGTAGCCTCTGCTTCACCGGCTATTGCTCCTGACAAATTTTGGGTAAAATTGCAGGCGGTCAGACTGCCAAGCAAAACCACCAACACCAAGGTAAGGGAAATCAACTTTTTCATCACGGAAACTCCTTTCATTTTTTACAACACAGGGAGACCTTCTTCCTGTGTTATTATTTTTCAACATAAAAGCTTTTTGGATATTTGCCGTACGATGCCCGGAGCTTTGTAACAGCAAGCCAAACGATCCCTGAAAAAGGAATACTTATCACAACGGGAAAGAGCATTTTGACTGTGAAGGAAAAATTGCTGATCTCATAAACCTTCTCGGTTCTGTTTTTCATGATCCGGGTTTTTCCGAGGATATGGGAAAGCCGATACACATCTCCCTTTTGCGAAGTGAACTTTAGCGTACTTTTTTTAACATCAACATATTGTTTTGGGTCTTCCTGTGTGCTTAAAATATTTCCCTGATGGTCTATGACATATTGTGCGGTTGACGTTTCCACAAGTACATTGCCGTCATCCAGAGGTACAAAGGAAATGGGTTTGGATGTGGGAACAGGAATGGAATACAGTTGCTCACAGTTTTCATATACACAAATTTTCTCCGGAACGGCCACATACAGGCGATCATATTGGTCAACAGCAAAGCTATCCGGATAAAAAATGGCTTGCCCGGTACCAAGCAAAATGACCAAGGGCAATCCGATCAGCGCCGGGATGGGTATGAGTATTGCGAGCCATTTTATCATATAATTTTCCAGTTTTTTATTCATGTTAGTGTCCAAAGCTTTTTCCTCCTTTTCCTGATTGTATTTATATGATAGCATACATTCCCTCCGGGATACAGAACAAAATTGGAAAAATAGCATCGTTTATTTTTGCGCTTTCAGAAAATTATCATGATTCCCGTTAATCAAACAACTATCGTAGGGGATGTTCCGGGGGCAAGGGGCGGTATCGTCGTATCCGTATAGCGGCTGAAGAAAACAGGGGGGCGTGACAGCTTGATATGCTGCCACGCCCCCTGAAATTATGCGGTTTTACAGATCGCCAAGGGGAGGTGCTTCCTCTGTGGGAGGTTCGACCTCAACCGGTGGCTCTTCTTCTATTGGAGGTTCGATCTCAATGGGAGGCTCTTCCTCAACGGGAGGTTCGGTCACCGTCAGGGCAGCAGCCTCGGAATACACCGTGTTTTCCAGAAAATCGGTAACCACACAGCGGTATTCGTAGCCATTCATACCAATTTCAGCGGTGAACTGCAATTGTGCTGCGGTGGCTTCGGTCACATTCTGCCACTGCGCCTCCGGGGAGGTGCGGTACTGCCACTGGTAGGTGGGGCTGTAGCCGGTGGCGGAAACGGTAAACACTGCCGTTTCGCCTGCGGCAACGCTGGTAGTCTGCGGTTGCGCCGCAATGCCCAGCACATACAGGGTGGCTGCGTCGGAATATACCGTATTGCCGGCAGAGTCCTTGATCACGCAGCGGTACTGATAGCCGGATCTGCTGACGGTAGCCGGTACCTTCAGGTTGGCTGTTTTGTTGCCGGTAGCAGCGGCATTTTTCCACGCTCCCTCCGGGGAAGTGCGGTACTGCCACTGGTAGGTTTTTCCGTGGCCGGTAGCTTCAACCTTAAACGTTGCGTTGGTTCCGGCAACCGCCTGAGCCGCAGCAGGCTGAGTCTTGATCCCCAGTACATACAGGGAAACCGCCTTGGAATTGACGGTATTACCGGCAGAGTCCTTCACGACACAGCGGTACTGATAAGCGGATCTGCTAACGGTGGCAGCCACTTTTAAGGTTGCCGTCTTGTTGCCGGTGGCGCTGGCATTTTTCCAGGGGCTGTCCGCAGAGGCGCGGTACTGCCACTGGTAGGTCTTGCCGTGGCCGGTGGCGGAAACCTTGAACACTGCCGTGTCACCAACGGCCACCTTGGCTGTTTGCGGCTGGGTAGTTACATTCAGCACGTACAGCTTTGCCGCCTTGGAATAGATGGTATTTCCGACTTTGTCCTTGACCATACATCTGTACTGATAGCCGTTTTTAGCGGCAGTAGCGGCAATTTTCAGTGTTGCCGTCTTGCTGCCCTCAGCCGAGGTGTTTTTCCATTCTCCCCCGGGAGCGCGGTACTGCCACTGGAAGGTCCGCTCATAACCGGTGGCGGCAACCTTAAAGGTCGCAGTGCCGCCAACCTTTACCTTGGCAGCGGCAGGTTGCTTTGTAATATTGAGCACATAAAGTGTGCAATCACCAGAGGTTACCAGATTGCCTCCTTTGTCTGTAGCCTTCATACGGTACTGGATCTTATGATTTTCCGCTGTAGCCTTTATTTGCAGAGTGTTGCTGGTTGCCCCCACAATATCAACCCATGTGCTGCTTCCGGGTTTCTTATATTGCCACTGGCAGGCTGGATCACCGGACAATTTAACAGTCAGCCTGACGGTTTTTCCCACCGACGCCGCCTTATACGGTCCCATAGAGGCTTTCACGCCCATAACCCTTACGGTTATGGGATCGGAATACACCGATGCACCTGTGATCGCAGTAACTTTACAGCGATATTTGGCATTGTCGTTGTATGTCTGAAGCGTATTAGATTGATAGGTGCTGCTGGTCTGAACACCGGACACATTCACCCATTTTCCCTTGGCATTTAGCTTCTGCCACTGGTACCGCAGATCTGTTCCCGTTGCCGAGACTGTCAGCGTTGCCTTTTTTAAGGTTTTTATATAGACCGTATCCGGTGCGCTTTTAATTGCCGCCGCCTTAGGGCCTGTATAGTTGTAGTTTATCGTGACTACGAAAAGCTTCTCGTTGCCATCATCATCTACATTAATTCTCGACCATTGGGTTTTTGTACCGCGGTAGTAAACATTCAGCAAGTTGTTGCATTGTAAAAAAGCATTGGTATCAATTTTTTGTAACCCCTTTGGAATGGCAACAGAGGTCAGCTTACAACAATAAAAAGCAAATTGCTCGATCTTTGTGGTTGTGCTGGCAATCTCATAGTATCGGCTCAATGTAGCAGGTACCTGCAGCAGCGTGGTCTTGCTTTTGTTGTAAAGCGCACCGCTGCTGTCACTGCAATAGTAGGCATTACTGCTGCTGACCTGAATTTTGGAGAGATTACTTCCCGTTGCAAACGCTCCCATACCGATAGAAGAAACGGAAGCGGAAATCTCAACGGAGGTCAATGCCGAGCAATCAGCAAATGCCATTTGCTCAATCGTCGTTACGCCGTTTGGGATGGTAACCGTTTTCAAGCTTGTACAAAGGCAGAAGGCTGCCTCGCCGATGGTTTTTACACTTCCGGGAATGGTCAAAGAGGTTGCGCGGTAGCAGTAAATAAACGCGTAATCACCGACGGAAGTCACGCCATAAGAAATATTGATGCTTTTTATGTAGTCCATGTATCCCAGCCAGGGCGGTATCTCGTCGCCATTGTAATCCTTCATGGCACCGTAGCCGGAAATAGTCAAAACGCCGGCATCACTGATAGACCAGGAAACATTGCTGCCGCAGCTTCCGCTGTCCACGGTGGCAGCCTCCGCGCGGTTGGGCAGAAACACTGCCGTCAGCACCAGTGCGGCAATCACCAAAAGAAGTATTCCCAAATGCTTCGTTATCCGTTTCATGTTTCATTCCTCCTTATAGCATACGTTTATACCTTGTCGACACTTTTATTATATACCGCTTGTCTGCATCTGTCAATAGTGTTCATTTGTCAATAATGTGGTACACCGTCTTTCAACATCGGTTTATCGTTATTTTGGAGTATGACACCGCAGAAAAAAGGGGGCGTGGCAGCATACTGAGCTGCCACGCCCTACAATTATGCGTTTTCTTCAAAACTCACCAAGTGGAGGCACTTCTTCTGTGGGAGGTTCTTCCACAATTGGAGGCTCTTCCGTGGCGGGAGGTTCTTCCTCAACCGGCGGTTCGGTCACCGTCAGGGTAACTGCATCGGAATACACCGTGTTTTCCAGAAAATCGGTAACCACACAGCGGTATTCGTAGCCATTCATACCAATTTCAGCGGTGAACTGCAATTGCGCTGCGGTGGCTTCGGTCACATTCTGCCACTGCGCCTCCGGGGAGGCGCGGTACTGCCACTGGTAGGTGGGGCCGTAGCCGGTGGCGGAAACGGTAAACACTGCCGTTTCGCCTGCGGCAACGCTGGTAGTCTGCGGTTGCGCCGCAATACCCAGCACATACAGGGTGGCTGCGTCGGAATATACCGTATTGCCGGCAGAGTCCTTGACCACACAGCGGTACTGATAGCCGGATCTGCTGACCGTAGCCGGTACCTTCAGGTTGGCTGTTTTGTTGCCGGTAGCAGCGGCATTTTTCCACGCTCCCTCCGGAGAAGTGCGGTACTGCCACTGATAGGTTTTACCGTGGCCCGTAGCTGCGACCGTGAACGCTGCGTTGGTGCCGGCAACCGCCTGAGCCGCAGCAGGCTGGGTCTTGATCCCCAGTACATACAGGGAAACCGCCTTGGAATTGACGGTATTACCGGCAGAGTCCTTCACGACACAGCGGTACTGATAAGCGGATCTGCTGACGGTTGCAGGTACTTTTAAGGTCGCCGTCTTGTTGCCGGTGGCGCTGGCATTTCTCCAGGGGCTGTCCGCAGAGGCGCGGTACTGCCACTGGTAGGTCTTGTCATATCCGGTAGCTTTAACTTTAAACACCGCCGTGTTGCCAGCCACGACTTTCGCGGTTTCCGGCTGACTTTTAAATCCCAGGACATACAATGCCACAGTTTTGGAATACACCGTATTACGGGCATCGTCACTAATCATACACCTATACTGATACCCAGCCTTGTCAACATCGGCATACACTTTCAGTGTATTTGTGTAAAAGTCTTTAATATCTACATTTTTCCAGCTATCCTTTGTACTCGTACGGTATTGCCACTGATAGTGATTACCGCTGCTCGTCGCTTCCACAGTAAATGTTGCGGTTTGTCCAGCAGGCAGCCTAACCGTGGCAGGCTGTTTCGTGATTCCCAAAACATACAGTCTTGCGGCTTGAGAATATACCTCATTTCCGGCAGAGTCCCGAACCAAACAGCGATACCGAAAACCGTTCTTTGTGGTAGTTGCCTTTACCTGCAATGTCGCCGTTTTACTGCCGGGAGCCGTCGCATTTACCCAGGATCCCGTATTCGTTTGGTACTGCCACTGATAAGTCTTCCCATGACCGGTTGCCGCAATCTTAAAAACAGCCGTACTACCTGCAGCCGCCCTGACCATAACCGGGTGCGTGTGAACATTCAGTACATACAGTCCCACAGTTTTGGAGTATAACGTCTTGCCATTTCCATTCTTGATCATGCAGCGGTATTGGAATCCGTTCTTGGACAAAGTCACCGGAATTTGCAATGTCTCGGTATTATTGCCGGTTGCAGTGGCTTTTTTCCAGGTATCCTCCGACCCGGTGCGGTACTGCCACTGGTAGGTCACCCTTGGACCGTGGGCAACCACATGAAACTGTGCTGTATCCCCTTTAAGCTTGCTGACTGTCTGGGGCTGCTCCGCAAAAAAGAACGACGGCGAATTCAGGTGCAGCTTTGCCTTTTTAAGTTCCTGGTTTCCACTTGCAATGTTGATCGCATCCCATTGCTCCTGTGTGCCCGCATACCACACATCTTTCAGACTTTCACAATTCTGAAAAACGCCGTATTCTATATCTGTCACAGATGCAGGAATATAAACGGAGCTAAGAAAAACACTGTCACTAAACGCATATTGGCCGATGCGTTTCACCCGCTTTGGAATCGTGACGGTTTGCAAGGAGAAACAATCGTAAAATGTGAATTCTTCAATCTCCTTCAAATTGCTGGGCAACTGAACGACAGTTAATTTATCACAGCAGCTAAACGCTCCATATCCTATGGTTTCCACGCTCTCCGGAATATTCACCACCGATAAACCACTAAATTCAAAGGCTCTCTCACCAATATGTTTCAGTCCCTGTGGAAGGTTGATGCTTTTCAAATTGGAACAGTTGCTAAACGCCAGGTCTTCGATTTCCTCAATGGTCTTGGGCAGTTTGACAGTCTCCAGTTTTTTACATTGATAAAATCCCATACCTCCCACAACTTGTACAGGGATGCCGTCCACCTTCTCCGGAATCACCAAGTCGCCTATCGGCTCATATATACCCTTGGAGCCGGAAACCTGGAGTCGGTTGTTTCTGAGATGAAATCTCAATGTTTGATCGTTTGTGTCCGCTTTTACAGCCCCCGGATACACCCAAATCATCGAAAAAACTGCAACCAGCACGAGCGCTGTTTTTATTAGTTTCTTAATAGATTTCATAGTTACCATTCCTCGTTTTGAATCAGTGTATTTGTTTTTACATCGTACATATGCGCTGTTACAGAACGCCTTCGTCCTCGGTTGGCAGTTCTTTCACCGCAAGAGTAGCTGCATCGGAATATACCGTGTTGCCCAGAAAATCGGTAACCACACAGCGGTATTCGTAGCCATTCATACCAATTTCAGCGGTGAACTGCAATTGCGCTGCGGTGGCTTCAGTCACATTCTGCCACTGCGCCTCCGGGGAGGCGCGGTACTGCCACTGGTAGGTGGGGCCGTAGCCGGTAGCGGAAACGGTAAACACTGCCGTTTCGCCTGCGGCAACGCTGGTAGTCTGCGGTTGCGCCGCAATGCCCAGCACATACAGGGTGGCTGCATCGGAATATACCGTATTGCCGGCAGAGTCCTTGACCACACAGCGGTACTGATAGCCGGATCTGCTGACGGTAGCCGGTACCTTCAGGTTGGCTGTTTTGTTGCCGGTAGCAGCGGCATTTTTCCACGCTCCCTCCGGGGAAGTGCGGTACTGCCACTGGTAGGTTTTTCCGTGGCCAGTAGCTTCAACCTTAAACACTGCGTTGGTTCCGGCAACCGCCTGAGC
>JAFSET010000070.1 GCA_017435615.1 Oscillospiraceae bacterium
ACTATGAACGAAAGCACGCCCACGCCTCCCCTGTAGGGGAGGTGGCCGAGCACAGCGAGGTCGGAGGGGTTAGAGGAGTTTGGAAATAACATCAGTAGATTAATTGTTGGAAACTCTGCAAACCCCTCAGTCACCTGCGGTGACAGTTCCCCTACAAGGGGAGCCTTTGTCTCTTTCATAACAATGACACCGCTTTAGGTAACTGCTCTATAAATCGGAATACGGCGGACAAAATATGGGCCTGCTGCAAGTGGCAGCAGGCCCAAAAATATGCTCTTTTATTCCATGACGGTGCCGTCGGGGTTGAACAGGGGCAGCTTTTCCAGGTAGATCAGGTCTTCCCGGTTCTGGGCGTCGCCCTCGGCCAAAATGGCCATCCGGCCCGCGATCTCGCCGCCGGCCTTTTTCACCAACGCTTCCAAAGCGGTCAGGCTTTCGCCGGTGGAGATCACATCGTCCACAATGAGGATCTTTTTGCCCTTCATCAGCTCGGCGTCCGCGGTATCCAGGTAGAGCTTTTGCTCCTTTGCGGTGGTGATGGAGTTGACACAGACTTCGAAAACACCGGTCATATACAGCTTGGGACCCTTCCGGGCCAAAATGTACTTGGCGTCGCCGGCCTGGCGGGCCATTTCGTGGGCCAAAGGGATACCCTTTGCCTCGGCGGTAATGATGTAGTCATACTCCGGGGCCTTTTTCAGCAGCTCCCGGGCGCAGGCTACGGTCAGCTCCTGATCTCCGAAGATCACAAAGCCGGCAATATACAGTGAATCGGTAACCTTGCAAATAGGCAGATCTCGCCACAGACCGGCCACCTTCATGCGATGAACCATGTTGATACACTCCCTTATTGGAATTTCTGCCATCATTATACAGTGTGCAATCTATAAAAGTCAAGGTTCGGACATCCTTATTTTTACAGCTTTATCCATAGAATTTTGTTGTATTCCGGCATTGTCATCGGAAAGAAAGTATGATATACTAAAAGGTAATCGAATAAAATTAAAGGAGAACGCTATGTTTGAAGCAATTTTGGGGCTGATCCGTTCCCACGACACCGTGATCATACACCGGCATCATAAGCCGGACGGTGACGCTATGGGCAGTCAGATCGGTATGAAGCACCTGATCAAGGAGAATTTTCCGGAAAAGACCGTGTACGCGGTGGGAGATGACCCCCGGTTTTTTGGATTTATGGACGATTCCGTCATGGATGAAATTCCGGACAGCGCCTACGAAGGGGCACTGGCCATTATTTTGGACTGCGGTTCATCGTCCCTGATCAGTGACAGCCGGTACACCCTGGCGGCGGAGACCGCCCGGATCGACCATCATATTTTCTGCGAGACCATTGCCGGTACGGAAGTGATCGACACCAGCTTTGAAAGCTGCTGCGGTATGATCGCCCAATTCGCTGTGGAAAGCGGTCTGCGGCTGAACCCCTTGGCTGCCAAATCCCTGTACACCGGTATTGTCACCGACTCCGGCCGGTTCCGTTACGACGGCACCACCTCTCGGACCCACAACCTGGTGGCCCATCTTTTGCAGCAGGATTTCGACACCAATCAGGTGTTCCGCAACCTGTACGCGGACAGCTACGAAAGCAAAAAGCTGAAGGCGCAGTTTATCCTGAAGGTGAATTTCACCAAGAATAATGTGGCATATATCTACACCACCCGGGAGGAATTTGCCGCCCTGGGCGCGGATCTGTTCACCGTATCCCGGGGTATGGTCAACACCATGGCAGATATCCGGGGTGTGGACATTTGGGTCAACTTTACCGAGGCGGAGCAGGGGGTCCTGTGCGAGATCCGTTCTGCGGCCTACAACATTAACCCCATTGCGGTCAAGTACGGCGGCGGCGGTCACAGCAAGGCCAGCGGCGCTACCGTGGCAGACCGGGAAACCGCTATGGCAATGCTCGCGGACCTGGATGCATTGAAGGAGGAATTGGCATGAATTTGGAAGTGATGCAGAAAATTCTGCAAAAAATTGAAGAATATGACCGGATTATGATCTTTCGCCATGTGCGCAACGACGGCGACTGTGTGGGTGCGTCCAAGGGCCTGAAGGCCATTATCAAGCTGACCTGGCCGGAGAAAGAGGTCTACCTGATCGATCAGGACACTGCCGCTTATCTGGAATTTTTAGGACCGGAGGACGAGCCGGTGGCAGACGAAGTGTACACCGATGCTTTGGGCATCGTGGTGGACACCGCCTCCGAGGCCCGGATCTCCAATAAAAAGTATACGTTGTGTAAGGAACTGATCAAGATCGACCACCACATCCCCTTAGAAAACTACGGCGACCTGATCTGGGTGGAGGAGGAACGGTCCTCCTGCTGTGAGATGATCGCGGTGTTTTATGAGCAGTTCCGGGATAAGCTGAAGATCGACTCGGAAGCTGCCACCTATCTGTACACCGGTATGGTCACCGACTCCGGCCGGTTTAAGTACAGCGGTACCAACGGCGACACCCTCCGGGCGGCGGCAACGCTGCTGGATGTGGGCGTGGATATCGATACGCTGTATGCCCGGCTGTACCTGGAGGCCTTTGAATATTTGAAGTTCAAGGCGGAAATTTACAGAAGAATGAAGATTACGGAAAACGGCGTGGCCTATATCTATGTGGACAAGGCTATGCAGGAGGAATTCAATCTGTCATTGGAGCAGGCCAGTGCCTGCGTGGGTACGCTGGATTCCATCCGGGGCTGCATTAGCTGGATGGTCTTTATCGACACCGGGGATGAAAAGGGCTCGATCCGGGTCCGTCTGCGCTCCCGGTTTGTGACCATCAACACCATTGCGGAAAAGTATCACGGCGGCGGTCACGCCTGCGCCAGCGGCGCAACCGTTTACTCCCAGGCGGAAATGGAGCAGCTTTTGCAGGATGCGGATGCCCATGTGAAGCAGTATAAGGAAACACACGAGGATTGGTTATGAGAATTTTAGTTGTCAATGATGATTCTGTCAGCGCGACCCAGTTGATCCCACTGGTCAAATGGTGTCAGAAGCTGGGACAGGTGACGGTGTGCGTGCCGGAGTTTGAGCAAAGCGGCAAGAGCCACGGCATCGAGCTGCACAAGCCCTTCCGCGCCAAAAAAAGAGAGCTGGTGCCGGGCGTTACCTGCTGGGTGGTGGATTCCACCCCGGCGGACTGTGTCCGGTTTGCGGTGCTGGGACAGAAAATGGAATTTGACCTGGTGATCTCCGGCATCAACCGGGGCTACAATATGGGTACGGATATTCTGTATTCCGGCACCGTTGCCGGTCTTTCCGAGGCCGGTATCCTGAATATCCCGGCCATTGCCCTGTCCACCTCTTATGATGTGGAAAT
This sequence comes from Oscillospiraceae bacterium, assembly GCA_017435615.1. Lineage (GTDB taxonomy): Bacteria > Bacillota > Clostridia > Oscillospirales > Oscillospiraceae > Faecousia. The sequence goes on from JAFSET010000070.1 coordinate 3,337, forward strand.
TTATGAGCAGTCCGTGCAGTATCTGGACATGGTGTGGGACTATATTCAGGAGCGGAAGCTGCTGCAAAAGCACAGCCTGTATAACATCAACATTCCGCCCAAGCCCCAGGGCTTCAAAATCACCTGTCAGGGCGGCCCCTACTACTCCGACGATTTTGATCATCAGGGGGACGATCTGTATATGCCCCGGGGTCTTTTGGTCTACGAAAACCGGAACGACCTGACACTGGATACGGATGCGGTCCACGCAGGCTATGTATCCGTTATGCCGGTGACGGTGAAAAAGACAGACATGGAAATTTACCGTCTGCTGACCCAGGAGCAACCTGAATAACCGATCACGGGCTGTTGCGGCTTCAACGCTGCAACAGCCTTTTGCATATGCAGAACATTTCAGTTTATCGACCTGTTTGCGCTTTGCGGAAACCTATCGATTTGTCATTGCGAGCCGCTTGAAAAGCGGCGTGGCAATCTCAAAGGGAAGCTTTCTTCATTCAGCTTGTCAAAGGATATGGGAAGCCTATATTTATCAGGCCGGTACGGGTCCTTTGAAAATAAGAATTGTACACCCTTGCATTTTGAGATTGCCACGCCAGTGTGCGCACTGGCTCGCAATGACACACGGATAGCTTTTTGGGTTGTACCATCAAACAAGAAAACCGAAAGCGGTGTCACTGGTGTGGCAATCCGTCAACTTTTGCAATGCGCAAAAGTTCGCCGCCGCAGGGTGATAATTTGATATCCGCAACAGCTTGAAAAAATCTTGTCGGAAAATTTGGGGATTTGGAAAAAGCGGTTGCTTTTAGGATGCAAATTCGTTACAATATCGGTAACGAGCTTTTTGAAATGGAGGATGGGCAGTATGAACAGAAAATTCAAGCTCTCAACAGCCCTGGATATTGACGATCTGCTGATGGAGTGTATTCCCTATGCCATCCGTTTGGCCAACGAAAAATACCAGTTTGATCCCCCTCTGACCATTTACGAGGTGGACCGCTGGGGCAAGTTAGGCACCCGGGCGGATGTGATTTTTGAATTCTTTCAGGACCCGGAATTTTTCCGCACACAGCCGGTGATCAAGGGGGCCAAGGAATTTGTCCGCAAGCTGGCCCGGATGACGGAAGTGTATGTTTCCACCTCGGTATACCCGGAGTTTATGTCCATCCGTGCCCAGCGGATCATGGAGGAGTTTCCGGAGATCCCCCAGGACCATATCTATTTGGGCGCGGGCAAGGACCGCATTGACGTGGACATTCTCTTTGACGACGGTATGCACAATGTGTTCCGCTCCAATGCCACCTATCCCATTTTGATGCGCCGGCCCTGGAATCAGGATGCCTCCGGTATGCTGGCGGTGAACACCTATGATGAGTTTTTGAAGCTGGTGGAGGTGATCTCCGACAGCTACAATCCCCGTCCGGACCGGAGCTTCAGTGACGAGCCGGGTATTTTGGTGCTGGTAGGACCCTCCGGCAGCGGCAAAAACGATGTGGCCCGGCAGATCATGCGCAAATCCCGGAGCTTTGCCAAGCTGATCAGCTATACCACCGATGCCACCGTGGGCTTGCAGGGCGGCGAGTGGTATCACTATATCTCCGTGGATGCTTTCCGGAAGATCCGGGACAGCGGTGAGATGTTTGAATCGACGATGTACGCCGGTCACAACTACGGCTCCTGCAAAAAGGACGTGGAGAGTATTTTGGCCTCCGGCAAGCACGTTTTGACGGTTATGGATATCTGCGGCGCCATGTCCCTGAAGACCCATTTTGCCAATGTGACCACGGTGTATGTACAAAAGGACAAGCGCAGCCTGCTGGAAAATATTCTGACCAAGACCCTGAGCATGGACGAAAAGGTCCGCAGGATCATGTCACTGGAGGCAGAGCAGAAAAACGCCGATATTTGTGACTATATCGTATCGGGGCAGGACCCCGGCGTGGCTGCCCGGGAGATTTTGGACAGCCTGCTGAAAAAGAAAAGAAAAAGATAATTCATCAATGCAGGCAATGTCTTTTGGGAAGGAAACGCCCTCTCAGGCAAAAATCAGAGATTTTTGCCAGCTCTCCCATAGGGAGAGCGTGTTTGGGTTTTCGCAACGCCATCACCCTCTCCCTTTGGGAGAGGTGGCAGCCCGAACGGGCTGACGGAGAGGGTAGTACCTGTGACATTGATCAATGTGGGAGGAAAGCACTTATGGAAAAGCTATGTGATCTGCACGCCCATTCTTATTATTCAGACGGCAGCCTGTCTCCTGCGGAGCTTTTGGAAGAAGCCCGGCGGGCGGGCCTTTCTGCCGTGGTACTGTCCGACCACAATACGGTGGCCGGACTTAAGGAGTTTACGGCATATCAGTGCCCCGGCGTGGAGGCTGTGCCCGGGGTGGAGTTTTCAACGGAATACAAGGGCTCAGATGTACATATTCTGGGCCTTTTTGTTTTGCCCGAAAACTACGGCGCTGTCAATGAGATCCTGGAAGCCTATCTGCAGCGCAAGGAGCAAAGCAATATCGCGCTGGTGCAGGCGCTGTGCGACGCCGGTATGCCATTGTGCTATGAGACCATCCGGGCGGAAAATGCCGGCAGCATCAACCGGGCGGTGATCGGAAAGGCAATGGTGGAAAAGGGGTACTGCCGGAACGTTCAGGAGGCCTTTGACCGGTACTTTATGCCGGGACAGGGATTTTTTGTGCCGCCTCTGCGGCCGGACCCCTATGAAACCATCCGTTTTATCAAATCCATCGGCTGCGCGGCAGTGCTGGCCCATCCGTTTTTGAGCTTTGACGAGCAGGAGCTGCATACCTTCTTAGTGGAGGCAAAAAAGGCCGGACTGGACGCCATGGAGGTCTATTACGCCAAATACGACGAAGCCACCACGCAGAAGGCCCGTGCCCTTGCCCGGGAGTTTGACCTGCTGGAAAGCGGCGGCAGCGATTTTCACGGCGCGGCAAAGCCGGATATTGCCCTGGGAACCGGCAGAGGTGACCTGAAGATCCCCTTGGCACTATTGGAAAAGCTAAGAAGCAGGTCCTCCAACGGGCAAAAAACAGTCAAAACCAACAATAATGAAAATAAATAGAAAAAAATATGAAAAATAGATAGAAATTCCGTAGATTATATGCTATACTGTCAGGTGGATAATCCTGAATAATGGAGTGAATATACAGTGACACAGGATCTGCAAAAGGCAAGCCTTTTTAAACGGATTTTTGCCGGCCTTTTTGACGGTATGATCGTGGTGATCATCGCCATTGCCATTGCGACGCTGCTGACCTCAGTGCTGGGCTTTGAGGAGCAGACCCGGCAGCTTGACGGATTTTATACCAAGTACGAAACCCAGTTCAACACATCCCTGAGCTATACCGCAGAGGAATATGAGGCCCTGTCGGAGCAGGAAAAGGCCAATTTGGACGCGGCCTATGAAGCCCTCAACGCCGACGAAGAAGCGGTACAGCTATTCAATATGCTGATCCATATGATCCTGCTGACGGTAACAGGCAGTCTGCTGGCTGCCACCTTGCTGGTGGAGCTTCTGATGCCCCTGCTGTTTAAAAACGGACAGACCCTGGGCAAAAAAACCTTCGGCATTTGCCTGATGCGCACCGACGGCGTCAAGGTCAGCCCCATGCAGGTCTTTGTCCGGACAGTCTTGGGCAAGTTTGCCGTGGAGACCATGATCCCTGTTTATATCGGCGTCCGGCTTTTGTGGGGCGGCGGGATCGACCTGGTCAGCCTGATTTTGGTGATGGCCCTGGCCATTGCCCAGGTGATCAGCATCTTTGCCACCAGGACCAATTCCTTACTGCACGACCTGATGGCCGGTACTGTGGTGGTTGACTACGCCAGCCAGCAGATCTTCGGCTCTCATGAAGAGCTGATCGAGCATCAAAAACGGGAAGCCGCCGAGCGTGCCGCCCGTGAAATATATTGATAAATAAAATTAATATAAAACAGGAAGGATGTTTGTATGAAGGTAGTACTGCAAAATCTGACGAAAATCTTCCCCAGCCGGGATAAGAAGTCCGGCAAGGAAGTGGTGGCGGTCAATGACTTCACCTTTGAAATTCCTGACGGAAAGCTGATCGGCCTTTTGGGCCCCTCCGGCTGCGGCAAGAGTACCACGCTGTATATGATCAGCGGCCTGCAAAAGCCCACCTCCGGCAAGATCTTCTTTGGTGAGGACGATGTGACCGAGCTGTCCACCGAAAACCGTGGCATCGGCCTGGTGTTCCAGAACTATGCCCTGTACCCCCATATGACCGTGAAGCAGAACATCCTGTTCCCTCTGGAAAACCTGAAGGGTGCGGACCGGCTCACCAAGGAGGAAATGCTCAAGCGTGCCCATGACGCGGCTGCGCTGGTGCAGATCGACGACCTGATGGACCGCAAACCCAACGAGCTTTCCGGCGGTCAGCAGCAGCGTGTGGCCATTGCCCGTGCGCTGGTAAAAATGCCCCGTGTTCTGCTGCTGGATGAGCCCCTGTCCAACCTGGATGCCCGTCTGCGTCTGCAGACCCGTGAGGAGATCCGCAGAATTCAGAAGGAGACCGGCATTACCACCGTATTCGTTACCCACGACCAGGAAGAGGCTATGTCCATCTCCGATATGATCGTGGTGATGAAGCTGGGCGTGCTGCAGCAGATCGGCAAGCCCCAGGATGTGTACGATGATCCTGTGAATTTGTTTGTTGCCAAGTTCCTGGGCACACCTCCCATCAATGTGCTGGAGGGCGAGGTAAAGGGCGGCAAGGTGTGCATCGGCGGCGCAGCGGTGGCTGAGGCCCCCGGCGTTGCGGATCAGCCTGTTTACATCGGCATCCGTCCTGAGGGCTTCGAGCTGGACGCAAACGGCGCGCTGGAGTGCAAGCTGTCCAATGTTGAGGTCATGGGCCGTGATGTGAGCATCGTCTCCACCCATGAAAGCTCTGTCAACCCGGTGATCCGTTCCATCATCGATGCCGACTATGCCATCGACCGTGAGGCGGAAACGGTTCGCTACAACATCAAGCCCCACAAGCTCTTTGTGTTTAACAAGGAAACTGAAGAGCGCATCTATTTTTGAGGTGAGCGGCTATGGTAGATAATAAACACCAATGGAAAGCTTGGCTGTACCTGGCACCGGCGATCGTTCTTTTGCTGGTGTTTACCGTGTGGCCCATCATCAACACTTTGTTGATGGCTTTCCAAAACGGATACAGTGCCAACCTGGCACTGGCCGGTAAGACCTTCAGCTTCGGTATTGAAAACTTCCGGAAGGTGCTCAGCTACAAGCGGTTTACCGACTGCCTGTTCAATACCATGATCCTGTGTGTGGCTACTGTGCCTATTTCCACTATGCTGGCTCTGCTGATCGCTGTGGCGCTCAATTCCATCAAGCCCCTGCAGCGGACCCTGCAGACCATCTTCTTCCTGCCCTATGTGACAAACTCCATCGCCATCGGCATGGTGTTCGCGGCTATGTTCAATATCATCGGCCTGCGGCCCGACGGCGCTATGGCAGATACCTGGGGCATCATCAACAACGTCATTATGTTCTTCGGCGGTGAGCCGGTGAACTGGATGAACGCAGGCTCCGGCTACTGGCCCAACATCGTGGTGATGGTGGTCTACATCGTCTGGAACGCCCTGCCCTTTAAGATCCTGGTTCTGCTGGGCGGCCTGCAAAGCATCAACAAGCAGTACTACGATGCGGCTAAGGTGGACGGCACCCCCCGCCGCAGAGTGTTCTCCAAGATCACAGTGCCGCTGCTGTCCCCCATGATCGCTTACGTGGTCATCACCGGCTTCATCGGCGGCTTCAAGGAGTACTCCAGCATCGTCGGCGTGTTCGGCGAAACTATGGGTCCTGTTCACGATGCCGGCCGTCTGAATACGATGGTAGGCTTCATCTATGACTCCCTGAACACCAGAGCCCACGGCACCGCCAGTGCGGCAGCCCTGATTTTGTTCCTGATCATTCTTGCTGTTACCATGGTCAACCTGCAGGTCAGCAAGAAGCGGGTCCACTTCTAAGGAGGTCATATTATGGAAAAGAAGAATTTGACCACCATGCAGGCAAGAAATATGCAGGATGTGACCACCGCCTCCAAGATCATGGGCATTATCGTCAAGATCGGTGTGTACCTGTTTTTGGGCATTATGGCCCTGATCGTGCTGTTCCCCTTCTACTGGATGATCATCTCCTCCCTGAAGACTATGGATGAGTACCGGCAGACGATTCCCACCTTCTTCCCCAAGGTGATCATGTGGAGCAACTATGTCAACGCCTTCAACACGGCTAACCTGGGCCGGCTGTTTGCCAACACCCTGTTTGTTGGCGTGGTATCCACCGGCCTGTCCCTGGTGATCACCGTGCTGTCCGCCTTTGCCTTTGCCCGGCTGGAGTTTAAGGGCAAGGACGCTATGTTCGGCGCGCTGCTGGCCACCATGATGATCCCCGGCGAGCTGTTCACCATCACCAACTATCTGACCATCAACAATCTGCAGTGGATGTACACCTTCCAGGCCTTGATCATCCCCTTCCTGGTCAGCGTGTTCTATATCTACCTGCTGCGTCAGAATTTCCTGCAGATCCCCAATGAGCTGTATCTGGCGGCCAAGGTAGACGGAACCTCCGACCTGAAATATCTGTGGAAGGTGATGGTGCCTCTGGCAAAGCCCACATTGATCTCCATTACCATTTTGAAGATGATGGGCGCATGGAATACCTACATCTGGCCCAAGCTGGTTGCCAACGATGATGCTCACCAGCTCATCACCAACGGCTTGCGCAACGCCTTTACCGATGCCTCCGGCCAGGTGAACATCCCCGAGCAGATGGCGGCGGTTGCCATCGTGTCCGCTCCGCTGTTCTTAGTGTTCCTGTTCCTGCGTAAGTATATTATGGCAGGCGTGAGCCGCAGCGGTATCAAGGGCTGATCCTTTTGTGTAAAACAGATTTAAAGCATAAAAGAAAAGATCTGTTTTAAAATAGAAGCAAATCAATCAATCCAAAGAACAGAAAGGAAAACGATCGTATGAAAAGAATTTTGGCGTTTGTGATGCTGGCCGCGCTGCTGGTATCCATGCTGGCTGCCTGTGGCGGCGGCTCCACCAACACCCCCACAGAAGCTACTGAGCCGATGACCGACGCCTCCGGCGAGCAGCTTGTTGGCAACTTTGCCATTCCTGCCGGCGGCTATGATGGCAGCGAGGTTACCATTACCTTCGGTCACACTATGGGCGCAAAGCTTCAGGAGGTTCTGAACTACCACATCGGTGAGTTCAACAAGCTCTTCCCCAACATCACCATTGAGCACAACACCTACGGCGGCTGGGGCGACATCGCAGGCCTGATCAATACAGAGATCATGGGCGACAACCAGCCCAACATCGCATACTGCTATCCTGACCACGTGGCTATGTACAACATGAGTAAGTCCACCGTGATCCTGGATGACCTGATTGCCAGCCAGATCGAGGTTGCCCACGCTGACGGCACCACCGAGATCCTGGGCCTGACGGATGCACAGGTCGAGGACTTCATCGACGGCTTCTACAACGAAGGTATGCAGTACGGCGACGGCCTGATGTACACCATGCCTCTTTCCAAGTCCACTGAGGTCCTGTACTACAACAAGACCTTCTTCGAGGCCAACAACCTGAGCGTTCCCACTACCTGGGAAGAGATGAAGACTGTCTGCGAGCAGATCAAGGCTCTGGACGAAAACTGCATCCCTCTGGGCTACGACTCCGAGGATAACCTGTTCATCACCATGTGCGAGCAGTACGGCTACGACTACACCAGCGCCACCGGTGACGAGCACTACCTGTTCAATAACGACAACTGTAAGTCCTTTGTCAAGGAGCTGCGTGAGTGGTTCCAGGCCGGCTATATCACCACCGAGGCCCTGTACGGCTCCTACACCTCCGGCCTGTTCACCGAGCTGGATAAGAGCATTTCCCACAGCTATATGTGTATCGGCTCCTCCGGCGGCGCCAGTTACCAGATCCCCGAGGGCGGTGCCTTCGAGGTGGGCGTTGCTCCCATTCCTCAGGTCAACCCCGATGCCGGCAAGGTCATTTCCCAGGGTCCCAGCCTGTGCATCCTGAAGGGCGGCAAGACTTCCGACCAGCAGGTCCTGGCTTCCTGGCTGTTTGTGAAGTTCCTGACCACCAATATGGCCTTCCAGACTGAGTTCTCCTCCACCTCCGGCTACATGCCTGTTATCGAGTCCGCTCAGGACAACGAGATCTATGCCCAGTGGCTGGGCAAGGCCAACGGTGCCGACTTCCTGACCGCTCTGGTGGTCAAGGTTGGTCTGGAGCAGGCTGACACCTACTTCACCTCTCCTGCCTTCAACGGTTCCTCCGTTGCCAGAACCCAGGTGGGTGCTCTGCTGGCTAAGTGTATGAGTGAGTCCGCTGCCGATGTGGACGGCCTGATCAACAATGCGTTCCAGGATGCATACGACGAGTGTGTCTTCCTGGGCGGCTGATAAAAAGCTATGATGAAGAAGAGAATTTTTGCCCTGCTGGCGGCCCTGTGCATTGCACTGGGCTGCCTGGCAGGCTGCGGCGGCAATCCCGCCGGTAATGAAACCACCCTTCCTGCCGAGGAGAGCACCACTGCCCCTGCCCAGGAATTCGTGGATTACGCAGGCTCCGTGGAGTTGGATATGGAGTCTGAGACCGCCAAGTGTCAACTGACGGTTGCTGAGATCAAGGGTTTTGTCGACGGCGACACCACCCACTTCTATGTTCCCACCTCCGTGTCGGAAAACGGCTTGCTGAAGGCCCGTTACCTGGCCGTCAACACCCCGGAGTCCACCGGCAAGATCGAGGAGTGGGGCAAGAAGGCCTCCAGCTTTACCAAGGAAAAGCTCTCTACCGCTGTGGAGATCGTCCTGGAGTCTGACGATGCCAACTGGAATTTGGACTCCACCGGCGGACGTCACCTGGTTTGGGTGTGGTACCGCCCGGAGGGCAGCACCTCCTACCGCAATCTGAACATTGAACTGCTGCAGAACGGTCTGTCCATTGCCTCCAACTCTGCCGAGAACCGCTACGGCGAGACCTGTATGGCAGCCATTGCCCAGGCAAAGGCACAGAAGCTGCATATGCACTCCAACGAAACAGACCCGGATTTCTACTACGGCGAGGCACTGCCTGTCACACTGAAGCACCTGCGTACCAACATCGAGCTGTACGAAAACATGAAGGTGGCCTTCGAGGGCGTGATCACCCGGGAAAGCGGTCAGACTGTTTATGTGGAAGAGTATGATCCGGAAACCGATATGTACTACGGCATGAACGTGTACTACGGCTACAACCTGACCGGCACCGGTCTGGAAATTCTGGAACCTGGCAACCGTGTTGCCTTTGTGGGCTCTGTTCAGTACTACGCCACCGGCGATAGCTGGCAGGTATCCGACATCAAGTATGTGGATATGCGGCCCAACGATCCCAACAACATTCAGCTTGTGTCCTCCGGCCACGAGCCTGCGCACACCCTGACCACACCGGAGCTGTTCACCGACGGCACCGTTGAGGTTGAGGTAATGACCGACCTGAGCGGTGAAGAGACCACCATGGAAACATTCCCTTATGCCAAGCTGGCTTTGGGAACCTCCATTGCTATGGAGAATATGAAGGTGGACAGCGTCTACACCACCTCCAACGAGGACAGCGCCTCCAAGGGCGCCATGACCCTGACCTGCTACACCAAGGGCTACAAGATCTCCGTGCGTACCACGGTTATGCGGGATGCTGACGGCAACCTGATCACAGCGGACGCCTACGAAGGCAAGATCATCAACGTCAAGGGTGTGGTGGACGTGTTCAGCGGAACCTACCAGATCAAGGTATTCAGCCCCGAGGATATCACCATCATCGGGTAATCAAGGAAGTTCAAAAGTATTATTATATATAAGGAGCTTGCTATGAAAAAAATAATCACATGGTTACTTCTGCTGACACTGGTGGTCGGCCTGTTCGCCGGCTGTAAGCCTGCAGAGGTAACAGAAACCACAGCTCCCCAGGATGCGGAGACCACCGCTCCCATCTCCGGGGCAGACATCGAGGGCATTAACGCTGCCCTGGATTATCTGAAGAGCTTTTATAAAGACGACGGTGCGGAAACACCTGTCGACTTCGAGCGCTTCGGTATCGTCCGTATCGGCGGCGTACCCTTTGAAGTTGTCTGGACCGCAGACGTCAGCGAGGACCTGATCAAGATCGTGGTCAACGATGACGGCACTGTGACCATCGACATCAACGAGGAGTGTGAAGAGGACACACCTTATGTGCTGACCGCTACCATTACCGATGCCGAGGGCAACTCTGTTTCCCATTCCTGGAATTATATCCTGCCCAAGGCTGTGGATATGATCGCCATCGTGGAGGCCGCTTATGCCCTGGCCCCCGGCGAGAGCCTGCCCTACGAGTCTACCCTCAGAGGTAAGATCACCCAGATAAAGACTCCCTGGAGCGCAGACTATCAGAACATCACCGTTGTCATCGAGATCGAAGGCATCGAGGATAAGCCCATCGAGTGCTACCGCCTGAAGGGCGAGGGCGCTGAGGACCTGGCAGTGGGCGACATCATCACCGTTACCGGCACCCTGAAGAACTACAACGGCACCATCGAATTTGATGCCGGCTGTGTGCTGATGGCTGTTGTGGTCGGTGAGCGTGTGCAGGCTCCCGATGATATGAAGCAGATCGTGGACGAGGCTTATGCCCTGGGTGCCAACAAGACTCTGCCCTACGAGGCAACTCTGACCGGTACCATCGTCAAGATCGGCTCTCCCTACGACGAGTACTTCGGCAATGTCACCGTTTCCATTGAGGTGGAAGGCCGTGAGGGCTATCCCATCGTCTGCTACCGCATGAAGGGTGACGGCGTTGACCGGATCGGCGTCAATGACGTGATCACTGTCAAGGGCTATATCACCAACTATGTTGGCTCCGCCGGCTACAGCACCATCGAGTTTACCGCCGGCTGTCAGCTCGTTTCCTGGGAGGATCATCCCGATCCCGTAGCTCCCTCCGACATGAAGCAGATCGTGGACGAGGCCTACGCACTGCCTGCCAACGGCAGCCTGAAGTATGAGGCTGTCCTGAAGGGCACCATCACCCAGGTCAACCAGGCTTATGATCCCGCCTACGGCAACATCACTGTTACCATGGTGGTGGAAGGCCGTGAGGGCAAGCCTATCAAGTGCTACCGCATGAAGGGCAACGGCGTGGAGGTCCTGGATATTGGCGATATCATCACCGTTAAGGGCTACATCACCAATTATCAGCATACCTCCGGCGACACCGAGGTGGAATACACCGCAGGCTGTCAGCTTATTGACTATGTAAAGAACTCCGCTGTGGCACCTTCCGATCCCGTGCAGATCGTGGAAGAGGCCTATGCACTGGCTCCCAATGCCCAGCTTCCCTACCGCGCGACCCTGACCGGTAAGATCACCAAGGTCAATACCGAGTATGATCCTGCCTACGGCAACGTCACTGTCACCATCGTGGTCAAGGGCGCTGAGGATAAGCCCATTAAGTGCTACCGCCTGAAGGGCGACGGCGTGGACCAGATCGGTGAGGGTGACACCATCACCGTTACCGGTTACATTGTGAACTATCAGCACTCCTCCGGCGATACCGAGGTAGAGTTTACTTCCGGCTGTCAGATGACAAGCTGGTCCGACACCGGCTCCGGCGGCGGCGAACCCTCCAACCCCGGCACTGACGTTACCAACCCTGAGTACATCAAGAACCCTGAGGCTGGCAAGGCCTACAAGATGGGTATGTACACCGGCAAGGCGGTCCTGCTGTTCAACGGCCAGACCGAATCTCCCACTGTAACCTACCGTTTGGCAACCACCCAGAACACCGCAGAGGCTGCGGATGTCTACCTGGAGGCTGTTTCCGGTGGTTATCATCTGTACTTCATGAATGGCAAGGTCAAGACCTACATCCATGTGTACGAGCGTGAGGACGGTGACCCCGGCTTCGGCAAGGGCAGCATCGAACTACTGACCACACCTCCTGCCGGCTACTTCACCTTCGACAAGAACGCATATACCCTGGTGTATACCGCTGCGGACAATGAAAATGCCTATTATATGGGCACCTACAATACCTTCACCACCGTCAGCGTATCCAACACCTACTACATCACCGGCGACAACGCTTCCAAGATCGATGTCAGCCAGTTCCCGGTCCGTCTGTATCCCAGCGATGTAACTGTGGAGCAGCCGGAAGAAAAGCCCACAGAGCCTACCGAGCCTGCACCTACCCTCCCTGAGGATATGATCCAGCAGGTCAACAAGCCCAAGGTCGGCACCGCTTACAAGCTGGCTATGAACAAGTCCGGCACCATGCTGTTCTTCAACGGCCAGACCGAGTCTGAGACCGTGACCTACCGTTTGGCAACTACCACCGATCCTTCCGAGGCAGTGGATGTGTTTGTGGAGAAGAACGGCAGCGGCTATGCTCTGTACTACATGAACGGCAAGACCAAGACCTACATCAAGGTCTACGAGCGTCAGGACGGCGATGCTGGCTACGGCAAGGGCAGCATCGAGCTGGTCAGCAAGAAGCCTGCTGAGGTCCTGACCATGGATAAGAACGGTACCTTCGTTTACACCGCCGATGACGGTGAAAACGCTTACTACATGGGTACCTACAGCACCTACACTACCTTCAGCGTTTCCAACACCTACTACATCACCGGTGGCAACGCCGGCAACGTGGATGTGAGCCAGTTCCTGGCACGGCTGTACCAGGTGGATGAGGACTATGTCCCTGAAACCACCAAGCCCACCAAGCCCACGGAGCCCGCAACTCAGCCCACTACCAAGCCCACCAAGCCCACTGAGCCCACCACCAATGCCGACGGCAAGGTGGAAGTGGTGCAGAAGGTTGAAAATCCCGCTGTCGGCAAGGCCTACAAGCTGTATGTGGAGCAGGCCAACACCGGCAAGACCCTGTACTTTGACGGCAACGTTGCCAATGCCGACTGGTATATGAGCATGACCGAGGACCTGAGCAAGGCCGTGGATGTATACCTGGAGAAGAATGGCAGCGGCTATGCGCTGTACTTCAAGAACGGCAAGACCAAGACGTATCTGCGGATCTACGAGCGCCAGGACGGCGATGCCGGCTACGGCAAGGGCAGCCAGGAGCTGACCACCACCAAGCCTGCTGAAGTCCTGACCTTCAACAAGACCGTCGATACCCTGATCTACAAGGCCGACGCCGATAACAGCTACTACACCGGCTGCTACGGCACCTTCGAGACCCTGAGCGTTTCCAACACCTCCTACATTACCGGCAACAATGCCGCCAATGTGGATATCAGCCAGTTCCCGGCTCGCCTGGGTAAGATCGTGGAGGTCACTCCCGAGGAGACCACCAAGCCCACTACCAAGCCCACTGAGCCCACTCAGCCCACTACCAAGCCTACTCAGCCTACTCAGCCCAGCACAGCTCCCAGTGAGCCCAGTCTGAAGGCCTATAAGCTGTATATGGATAAGGATGGCACCCGGCTGTACTTCAACGGCCAGACCGAGTCTGAGACCGTGAACTACCGCCTGGCTACCACCACCAACAAGGCAGAGGCTGTGGATGTGTTCCTGGAGAGCGCTCCGAATGGCGGTCTGTACCTGTACTACATGAACGGCAATACCCAGACCTATATCCGGGTATATGAGCGTACCGACGGCAACCCCGGCTACGGCAAGGGCAGCATTGAGCTGGTCACCGCCGCTCCTGCGGAAGAGCTGACCATCGACGATGTCACCGGCACCCTGATTTACACTGCCGATGACGGCGAAAACGCTTACTACATGGGCACCTACAGCACCTTTACCACCTTCAGCGTGTCCAACACCTTCTACATCACCGGTGACAATGCCGGCAATGTAGATGTGAGCCAGTTCCCGGCCCGTTTGGAGGAATCCGAGTCCGCCGAGCCTCCTGTGACTCAGCCTACCGAGCCTCCTGTAACCGATCCTGTGGATCCTCAGGTTCAGGCTTATAAGCTGTACATGGATAAGAACGGCACCAAGCTGTACTTCAACGGTCAGACTGAGTCTGCTTCCGTTACTTACCGCCTGGCTACCACCACCAACGCAGCCGAGGCTGTGGATGTGTTTGTGGAAGAGGCTGGCGACGGCCTGCACCTGTACTTCATGAACGGCGGCGTCAAGACCTACATCCGTGTGTACGAGCGTACCGACGGAACAGCAGGAATGGGTAAGGGCTCTTTGGAGCTTGTCACCTCCGCTCCGAATGAGCTTTTGACAGTTGACGATGTCACCGGCACCCTGATCTACACTGCCGACGCCGACAACAGCTACTACATGGGCACCTACAGCACCTTCGTCACCTTCAGCGTGTCCAACACCTCTTACATCACCGGCGATAACGCCGCCAATGTAGATGTGAGCCAGTTCCCGGCCCGTCTGGAAGAGTCCACCGGTTCTGTGGTACCTCCCGTGACTGAGCCTACCGAGCCTCCTGTGACTCAGCCCACTGAGCCTCCTGTAACCAATCCCGGCGAAGAGGGTACTGTGGAGCTCGACTTCACAGACAAGGCAAACCGTACCTCCTACAGCACACAGCAGCAGGTATGGCAGCAGAATGGCATCACCGTGACCAACGACAAGGCATCTTCCACCACCAACGTGGGCGATTATGCCAACCCGGGCCGGTTCTACAAGAACTCCCAGGTGACCATTGACTACCCCGGCATGACCCAGATCGTCATCGACTCTGTGACCTACAACGATAACGACTATGCCGGCACATGGGTAGATTCCATTGTTGCAGCCGGTGACAGCAATGTGACCGCAACCGTTTCCGAGGGCGATGTGACCATCGTCTTTGCAGAGCCTGTGGACAGCTTCGCGGTTCAGCTCACTGCAGGTCAGGCCCGCGCCTACAAGATGACCGTCACCTCCGGCTCTGTTTCCGGTGGCGAGCCTCAGCCCACTGAGCCTCCTGTGACTGAGCCCCCTGTGACTCAGCCCACTGAGCCTCCTGCAACCAACCCCAGTGCCGGTGGCACTGTGGAGATCAGCTTTGCGGATGTGGCTAACCGTACTACCTACACCTCTCAACAGCAGGTGTGGCAGCAGAACGGCATTACCGTGACCAACGATAAGGCCTCCTCCAGCACCAATATTGGCGATTACGCCGACCCGGCCCGGTTCTATAAGGGCTCCCAGGTGACCATTGCCTATCCCGGCATGACCAAGATCGTTGTGGATGCCGCGATCACCAGCAGCAAAGACTATGCAACGCCCTGGGTAGATTCCATCGCAGCAGCCGGCAGCGACAATGTGACCGCCACCATCTCCGGTGAAGAAGTGACCATTATCTTCGCACAGCCTGTGGACAGCTTTACAGTTGAGATGTCCGCCGGTCAGGCCCGTGCTGACAAGATGACCATTACTTCCGGTTCTGCCTCCGGCAGCGAGCCTCAGCCCACTGAGCCTCCTGTGACGGTTCCCAGCGAGCCTCAGCCTACTGAGCCCCCTGTAACCGCACCTGTTGTTTCTGCCGACAAGGCTTACAAGCTGTACATGGATAAGAACGGCACCAAGCTGTACTTCAACGGTCAGACCGAGTCTGAAAGCGTGAACTACCGCCTGGCTACTACCACCAATGTGGAGGAAGCCGTGGATGTGTACCTGGAAGAGGTTTCCGGCGGCTATCTGCTGTACTTCACCGGAACGACCAAGACCTACATCCGTGTGTATGAGCGTACCGACGGCAACGCCGGCTACGGCAAGGGCAGCCTGGAGTTTGTGACCTCTGCTCCTGCGGAAGTGCTGACTGTGGATGCCGCTACCGGCACCCTGGTCTACACTGCCGACGCTGACAACAGCTACTACATGGGCACCTACAGCACCTTTGTTACCTTCAGCGTGTCCAACACCTCTTACATCACCGGCAACAACGCCGGCAATGTGGATGTGAGCCAGTTCCCGGCCCGTTTGGAGGAAGTGGGCGGCAATGAGGCGCCCACAGAGCCTGAGGCCACTGAGCCCGAGGCCACTGAGCCTGAAGCAACAGAACCGATTGCACCTGACGGCGCTCTCGATTTTACCCAGGTAAGTGAAATCACCGACGGTTACTATGTGATCGCTGCGCTGCACAACGGCAAGTATTACCTGCTGAGTACAGAAATTGCCAGCAAGATCGCAGCAACTGAAATTCAGGTTTCCAATGGCACCGTTCATTTAGGCGGCGGTGCAGGGTGGACGGTTGCAGTCTCCGGTGATAACATCACGCTGTGTAGCATCCAGGGGCAGCATCTGAAGGACAGCGGCAGCAGCACCAACCTGGCCGGTAGTGACAGTGCCTTCGAATGGGTCGTCACCGATAACGGCGACGGCACCTTCCAGGTAACCTCCAGCGCCAGAAACGACCGCGCTCTGGCATATCAGAGCTCCGGCGTGCGCTTCGGTGCTTACTCCACCACCAATCTGGCCAGTGATGCATACAGCTTCAAGCTGGTATTCTTCAAGGCCATGTAATTGATCTTCCCCCCCAAATATGCCCCCGGCATCCCTTTGGATGCCGGGGGCAGTGCGTGTCAAAAAGTATCTTTTTCGAAAATGCGTGTCATTCCGAGGAGCGAAGCAACGTGGGAATCTGTTCCTAAAAGTATATTTTTTTGTAATAAATAAGTGAAAAATGAACTTTTTTTGAGAAACGGATTGCCACGCCAGTGTGAGCTACTCCCCGCAATCTTCACGTGTTTGCACACCACTATGAACGAAAGCACGCCCACGCCTCCCCTGTAGGGGAGGTGGCCGAGCACAGCGAGGTCGGAGGGGTTAGAGGAGTTTGGAAATAACATCAGTAGATTAATTGTTGGAAACTC
>JAFSET010000071.1 GCA_017435615.1 Oscillospiraceae bacterium
GACCATCCCGGAATTGGGGTTATTTCTTCA
Source organism: Oscillospiraceae bacterium (assembly GCA_017435615.1). Taxonomy (GTDB): domain Bacteria; phylum Bacillota; class Clostridia; order Oscillospirales; family Oscillospiraceae; genus Faecousia. The sequence goes on from JAFSET010000071.1 coordinate 31, forward strand.
ATTTCAGGGTTGCGGCTGCGGAATTGATCACATTGCCGTACTGGTCGGTGATCACGCAGCGGTACTGGTAGCCGTTTCTTGTGGCGGTGACCGGCACTTTTAGGGTCGCGGTCTTGTTACCGGTAGCGGACGCTTTCTTCCAGCTACCCTTGGCGGAGGTCCGATACTGCCACTGGTAGGTAAGGCCCGTACCCTTGGCAACCACCTTGAAGGTGGCGGTCTTACCGGCAGCCAGGGTCACAGAAGCAGGCTGGGTGGTGATCTTCAAGGTCACGATCTTTAAGGTTGCGGCACCCGAATAGATCACATTGCCGTACTGATCGGTGATCTTACAGCGGTACTGGTAGCCGTTACGGGTAGCAGTTGCAGGCACGCTCAGGGTAGCGGTCTTGTTGCCGGTGGCAGAGGTCGTCTTCCAGCTTCCCTTGGCGGAGGTGCGATACTGCCACTGGTACTTCAGCCCCTCGCCGGCAGCCTTTACCGTGAACTTGGCGGTCTTGCCGGCCGGCAGGAACTTATTGGCCGGCTGAGCGGTCACCTTCAAAGTCACCACATTCAAGGCAGCCGCCTTGGAATAGACCGCATTGCCGTACTTGTCGGTGATCTTGCAGCGGTACTGACAGCCGTTACGGGTGGCGGTGACCGGCACGCTCAGGGTTGCGGTCTTGTTGCCGGTAGCGGAAGCAGCCTTCCAGCTTCCCTTGGCAGAAGTACGGTACTGCCACTGGTACTTCAGCTCTGTGCCGGTGGCCTTCACCGTAAACTTGGCAGTCTTGCCCGCAGGCAGATTTTTATGTACAGGCTGCGTGCTGATCACAGGCAGCTTGGAAACAACTCTTGTTTCATAGTGATCGCAGTTTTTACAATCTCTGCGCTGCTGCCCCTCTTGCGTAGCTGTCGCGGCCGTTACGGTGTACCATGCCCCAAAGCTGTGGCCGGTGGAATCGGTGTAGCTGCCAACATAACTGTAACCGCAGTCACAGATATAGGTCGTATAGCCCTGGGTAGTACAGCCGGGGGGTGTGACGATTTCGTACTGTCCGGCATGATCACAGTCATCCCCCCACAAGGTTGTATAGCGCACCGTTCCGGCGGCTGCACCCACATACAACACCAGTGCCTTTTGAGTACCCTTGGGATAGCAGGCGAACATACCGCTGGTGTTATACTGCATCGGCACATTCCCAATGCCTGCGGTTGTAGATACATAGGCTGCAGAGGTAATTGCCGTTGTTCCGTTGGGCTTTACCGTAATATAGAAGGAAGCGGCATCATTGAGATAGTTGCCGGTTCTCAGGTAGTTATTGCTGTTATTCACCGCATACAAATACTTGTTGTCAGCAGAAAAAGCGTAAGTGCCGCTGACGCTGCCGGTCTTCAGGGTAAAAACCTGCACGGTATCATCAAAAATCAGCGTAGTGCCGTTTTTGGTCACATCCGCCGCGCTCCTGTTGTTGGTAGTTTGCGTCGTGCTCATAGCCTTGTCGTAATCGGCAGCGGCAATAATTACCTTGGTGTCGGCCTTGATCTGGTCCTGGCTTGTTACACGCTGATATGTCAGGGTATCACTTTCCGTTCCGGTGTCCAGCCAGGACAAAAGCGCATAAAAGGCCGTATTCTCCTGCATGACGTATTCCGTTCCTACAGGATAGATCACAGCAGGCTTGGCGGTGGCATTGTCCACATTGGCCGTGACCCAGCCTAAGAACGTATAGCCCTCCGGCAGATCGCCGCTGAAAGCAGGCAAAGACACATAGCCGTTGTGGAAGACAGTTTCCGTGGAAATCGCCCGTCCGTCCTGGACGAAGCGCGCAGTATGTTGAGCAGCTTCCTCAAACAGGATCCGGATGGTACAATCGCCGGAGACCGTAAAAACATTGCCCTTTTGCGTCACGTCGGCATTGCCGCTGACCAGCTCATAACCGGAAACCGCATATCCGGCGGCAGGATGAGCGGCAATATGACCGCCGTTGACCGTCACACTGCCCCAGGCACTGTTATTCACGGTGGCCTGAATAGTCGGGTCCTCATTGGCCATACCGGAGGGCGTGTCCATTTCCGGGATCTGTTCATCAAACAGAACATAGGCCAGCTCCGGATAGTCCACAAACACATTCCGGGTGCCGGTGATGGACTCTACAGCGTCGTTGCGGCCCATCTCCCAGGTGTCCACCGGGTCAGTCTCGATCCAGGTAAGCAGCACTTCGATGCTCTCGATCACGCCGTCTGTTCCCAACAGCTTTCCCTGAACGGTCTCACTCTCGCCGCCCCAGCGAACATAGGTATACAAAACCACACGGGCAATATCCCCCCGGACATCCTCTGCATCCGGGAACAGCTCACTGGGATTATAATAGCCGCTGCTTTGGCCGTACGCCTTATTGTTACGGCCAGAGTTGACGGACATGGATTCCGGACGGATGCTCATAATGTCCTCAATATCACTTCCGCCGGCTGATTTGCTCTGAGGCCAGGTATGTTCCCGGTTCCAGGTCAAACCGCCGTCCCAGGCAGCAGGCAGGGTCATGCCGGAATAGAACCCGGAAATGCCCGTGCCGGAATAGCCGTTATTCTGGCTGTCTGTAAAGGCGTACATCACCCTTGTATCGTCGTAGTCCGTCAAAACCGCGTGAGCACCGGACATCAGCTCATAAAGCTGCTGATACAGCTCACTGTCCGGCACCTGAGATGCCTCGGCAGCACCGTCCAGGGCTGCCAATTCCTCATAGGCAGTTCCCTGTTCCCCATAAAAATCCACTGCGTTGGGAGAAAGAAAGGTGGAAAGCTCTCCACGGATGCCCCAGTTTTTCAGGTAACCGGTCTGCGCATCCTGCTGATAATCCACCACCGCAGCAGAAGCCGGCAGACGCAGCCCAGGCAGAAGACACGCGAGCAGAACCAGCACCAACACAAAAGATGCGCTCCGTTTCAACAGATTTGTCATATTCGTTTCCCTCCGTTATTTCATACTTTTTCAATATAATTCTATCACAAACGAGCCATCATCGCAACCATAATTTCCCTACCCGGTGCAACAAAGGAAAAGGCGATGCATCCAGCGGATACATCGCCCTTTTATTTAACCTTTTGCCTCGGGTTCGCTCAGGCCGATAGCATCGTAATTGGTCTGCAGGGGCCACTTGGTCAACGCACCGTTCATGATCTGAGAGGCTTTCTCATTCATATAGTGATCACGGGTTTGGCTGATCCAGCCTTCTTCACGCTCTACAAAGTACATGATGTGATAGCCGTGGACTGTCTTGACCAGGTCTGTGTCACCTGCCAAACGGGTCTCGTCAAAGATCCAGTCGTTGAACTCCGTTACCATATAGCCCTCGGTAACTTTTTCATACAGGCCACCGTTGTCCTTGGAGCCGGGGTCCTGTGTATGCTCCTCGGCCAGCTCCGCGAAGGCGTCCTCAGTAGCCTCGCCGGCCTTCCACTGGTCCAAAAGATCCTGAGCCTTCTGGCGGCAGGTCTCCCACTCCTCCTCGGAATAGGTCACAGAGCCGTCCTCAGCGGTGGTACCGCCCTCCGGCTTGATGAGAATATGCCGCACGTCCACCACGTCACCGGCATCCTTGGTAATGCCGGCCTCGGTCAGAGTCTCCTCATTTTCAGCATAGTACTGCTCGATCTGCTCTACTGTAGGCAGCAGCTTTTCGTAGGTATCATTGAAGTAACGGACCGCATAGTAACCGTTGGTCATAAAATTGCGATATCCCTCAGCCGTCGCGCCGGGGCCCATTTCACTGGCCAGCATTTCATCCAGCGTCTCAAAGCCCGTGGCTTCCAGCATTTCCTGAATGTTTGTCTCGATCTGAGCCATATACTCCTGGCCTTCCTCGTCCAGCTCATAGCCGGCCTCACGGCCAGCCTGTCCCAAAGCAGAATACTGATGCCAGGTCAGAAGCGCGTTTTCGATCATAGCCTCCTGCCAGGAGGTACCTTCCTCGGCATCATAGACCTGCTGGTCCAGGGGTTGGGAGAAGTCCACACCCATATAGGCAAGGTACATACTGTTGGCACTGATAAAATCATAGACACCCATCCAGTAATATACATGCAGCTCACCGTTGGTCAGTTCACTCTCTCCGGCGGTTGCCACCACATCGCCTGCCTTAGCAATGGCAGTTTCAGCGTCCACAGTATAGGACTTCAGATTGATCGGCTCCGTGGTTTCCTGTACAGTGGTTTCCGGCTCTGTGGGCTTGTTGAAAGAAACAATTCCCGCACCCATCAGTACGATCAGTGCCAACGCCGCCACCAGTGCCACTGACAGCAGCGTGATAACCACTACCATGCCAGCTTTACTTTTCTGGGCAGGCATTTGGGGAATTTCCGGAATGACCGGCTCTGCCTTGTCTTCTGCCGCCTCTTCCTCGGCTTCTTCAGCCACTTCTTCTGCAGTATCCTCTGCAGTATCCTCTGCAGTTTCTTCGGCATTTTCTTCCGTTACTTCTTCGACGGTTTCTTCGACGATTTCTTCGACGATTTCTTCGACTGCCTCTTCAGCAGTCTCTTGCTGCAGCTGACCTTCCGGCAACTGCTCGTTAAACTGTTCTTTATCCATATTTTCCTCTTTCCGGCCTTCTATAGTTAGGCGAAGGCATACAACAGTGGTAAGTTTATCACGCCCTACAACAAATTGCAAGACACTTCTTTCGAATATTTACATTATTTTAAATATTTGCTTCATCACACTCTTGCAAAGAACACAAAAAAATGGTATAGTTGTAAGCTGAATGAGTATTTTGAGGGAGTATGTGTATGTCAAACAAAACCTCTGTGATCTCCCAGGACCTGCTGCAGGAGCAGCTTCGGTTCTGCGGTCAAATAAATGATTACTGGAAAAGCCGGGGCGTTACCCCCACAGCCTATGTGGAGACCTACGGCTGTCAGCAAAATGAAGCTGACTCCGAACGCATCCGGGGTATTTTAAGCGAAAGCGGTTATGCCATCGTCCGACAGGCGGAAAACGCCGATGTGGTGGTAATGAACACCTGCGCCATCCGGGAGCACGCCGAACAGCGTGTATTCGGCAATTTAGGCGCTCTGACCCATACCAAACGCCGCCATCCCGGTCAGAAAATCTTCCTGTGCGGCTGTATGGCAGGCCAGGAGCAGGTGGTACAGCGGATCAAAAACAGCTATCCCCATGTGGACGGCGTCTTTTCCACTCACCATCTGTGGCAGTTCGCTGAAATCCTTTACCGTGTCCTGACCGGTAAAAAGCGGCAGTTCTATACCGCCGACGAGCCCGGCTCCATTGCAGAGGGTCTGCCCCAGGTCCGGGACAACAAGCTCAAAGCCTGGGTATCCATTATGTACGGCTGCAACAATTTCTGCACCTACTGTATCGTGCCTTATGTCCGGGGGCGGGAACGCAGCCGTAAATGGGAGGACATTTTGGAAGAATGTCGTCAGGTTTTATCTGACGGTGCCAAGGAGATCACCTTGCTGGGACAAAATGTCAATTCCTACGGAAAGGATTTGGATCAGGGCGTGGATTTTGCCGACCTGCTTTTAAAAATTGCGGAGCTGCCCGGTGATTTTCTCATCCGGTTTATGACCAGTCATCCCCGGGATGCCTCCCAAAAGCTTTTTGATGCTATGGCATCCTCCCCTAAAATTGCCAAGCAGCTTCATCTGCCCTTTCAGTCCGGCTCCAGCCGGGTGTTGAAGGCCATGAACCGGCATTATGACCGGGAGAAATATCTGGAGGCAGTCAATTACGCCAAAGCCGTCATGCCGGAGCTGGTGCTCACCTCCGATGTGATCGTAGGCTTCCCCGGTGAAACTGAGGAAGAATTTGAGCAGACTCTGAGCCTGATCGAGCAGGTGCGTTACGACTCCCTGTTTACCTTTATCTTCTCCCCCCGGCCCGGCACACCGGCTGCCACTATGGAAGACCCCACTCCCAAGGAGGAGAAAAACCGTCGTTTTGACAAGCTGTGCGCTCTGCAGAATCAAATTTCCGAAGAGATCCACAGCAGCTATATCGGCAAGACCTTCCGGTGCCTGATCGACGGCACAGACAAAGATGCCCTCACCGCCCGTACCGAGGGTGGACGGCTGGTTCGTCTTAGCGGAGATCCTGCCCTCATTGGCACCTTCCAGCCGGTGACCATCACCGGCTCCACCACCTGGAGCCTCACCGGCAACCTTGCAGAAAAGGACTGATCATATGGCCTCTAAAGGCACTGAAATGACCCCCATGCGGCGTCAGTATTTCGAAATTAAAGAAAAAAATAAAGACTGCATCCTGTTTTTCCGACTGGGTGACTTTTATGAAATGTTCGACGAGGATGCAAAGCTTGCTGCCCGGGAGCTGGATCTGACCCTGACCACCCGGGACCGGAACAAGCCCAAGGAGGAGCAAACTCCCATGTGCGGTGTCCCCTACCACTCCGTAGATGCCTATATCGCCCGTCTGGTCGCCAAGGGCTACAAGGTAGCGATCTGCGAGCAGATGGAGGACCCCTCTCAGGCCAAGGGCATTGTGGAACGGGACATTACCCGGATCGTCACCCCCGGCACCGTTACGGAAAGCTGTATGCTGGAAGAACGGAAAAACAATTATATCGGTTGTCTGTATGGTCAGGAAGGCCGATTTGGCCTGGCCTTTTGTGATGTGTCCACCGGTGCGTTCTTCGTCACAGTCTGTGCTGATGCCCAGGCAGCCGCCTCTGAATTGGGTCGATTTGCTCCCGTGGAAGTGCTGCGTGGCGGTGATAATTGCGCCGACCCCATTTTAGAGGACGCCCTGAAAAACCGCTTAAACTGCTGCATTGACGAGGCTGTGGAAGGTCAGTTTGACCTGGAGGCCTCTGAAAATCTGCTGGAAAAGCATTTTGAACAGCCCCTGTCCCAGCTCGGTCTGACAGGCCTTCCTTGCGCTATTTTGGCAGGCGGCACCCTGTTGGAGCTGCTTTTGACCTTGCAGAAAAACGACTTAAAGCACATCCGTCAGCTTCAGTATTACACCACCGGCCGCTTTATGGAGCTGGACCTGGACGCCCGGCGCAACCTGGAGCTGACAGAAACCATGCGTGGCAAGGAGAAAAAAGGCTCTCTTCTTTGGGTGCTGGACAACACCAACACCGCCATGGGTGGCAGAATGCTCCGCACCTGGGTAGAGCAGCCTCTGATGGATCCGGTACAGATCACCAGCCGCCAAAACGCCGTAGCAGAGCTGGTGGAAGATACCGTTGCCCGGGGCGAAATGGTGGATCTATTGAAGGAAGTCACCGATCTGGAACGGGTCATGACCCGTACCGTCACCGGCACTGTCAACGGACGGGAGCTACTCACCCTGGCCCAAGGTCTCCGGGCACTTCCCGGCATTAAGGCGGCACTGGAAAAGCGGTCCTCTCCCCTGCTGAAAAAGCTGGCCCAGGCTATCGATCCGCTGACGGACTGCGCCGGCCTGATCGAAAACACCCTGGTAGACGAGCCCCCCATCACCATCCGGGAGGGCGGACTGCTCCGCCCCGGTGCCGATGCCGAGGCCGACCGTCTGCGGGATATTATGAACGGCGGTGCCGGCACCATTTTGGCTATTGAGGCTGAAGAGCGGGCAAAAACCGGCATCCGCACCTTGAAGGTCAGCTACAACCGGGTCTTCGGCTACTACATCGAGGTTTCCAAATCCTTTGTGGATCAGGTGCCCATTCATTACACCCGGAAGCAGACCCTAACCAACTGCGAGCGTTACATCACCCCGGAGCTGAAAGAGTTGGAGGATCAGGTGCTGGGAGCCAAGGACCGGCTTGTGGCACTGGAATACCAAATCTTCTGCCAGCTTCGCAATCATTTGGCTGCCCAGGCATCCCGTGTGCAGACCTCTGCAACGGCGGTTGCCACTGCCGATGCTATCTGCTCTTTAGCCATCACCGCGGTCAAGCACAATTACTGCCGTCCTCAGATCGTTCTGGATGACCAGATCGTCATCAACGACGGCCGTCACCCGGTTGTAGAGCGGGTGCTCCGGGACGCGCTGTTTGTCCCCAACGACACCACACTGGGTATTGACGGCAACCAGGTCAGCATCATTACCGGACCCAATATGGCCGGTAAGTCCACCTATATGCGCCAGGTAGCCCTGATCGTGATCATGGCGCAGATGGGCTCCTTTGTGCCGGCCCGTTCGGCCCGACTGGGCCTTGTGGACCGGGTGTTTACCCGAATCGGTGCCAGTGACGATCTGGCCTCCGGTCAGTCCACCTTTATGGTGGAGATGACGGAAGTGGCAAACATTTTGAAATACGCCACCGCCAAAAGTCTTTTGATTTTGGACGAGATTGGTCGCGGCACCTCCACCTACGACGGCATGGCCATTGCCCGTGCTGTGCTGGAATACGCCGCCAGCACACGGCATTTGGGGGCCAAGACCCTCTTTGCCACACACTATCACCAGCTCAGTGCCATCGAGGACGAGCTGCCCAATGTGAAAAATTACAACATTGCTGTAAAGAAGCGTGGAGATAAAATGATCTTCCTGCGCAAGATCGTCCCTGGTGCTACCGATGACAGCTTCGGTATCGAGGTGGCGAATTTGGCCGGTCTGCCTGCCAGCGTGATCACCCGTGCCAGACAGATTTTAAAAGAACTGGAAAGCCAAAATCCCCAGCCTGCGGCGTACAGCAAAACGCCTGCTCCAGTGGATAATCAAATCAGCATGATGGATCTGAGCTCCCAGCAGGTCAGTCAGGCTTTGCGGCAAATCAATGTGGAAACCCTGACCCCCATTGAAGCTATGAACGAGCTTTACAAGCTAAAAAAACTACTTGAGTGATACAACTATGCCCATTACGTTACAAAAACATGAACTGATCTTAGGCGGACTTTACGCCCTTTTGCAGCTTTTTGTCCTGCCGGTGCTGCTGAGTATTGTAAACTTCTATCTGCAGCTTCCGGTATGGCTTCTGAATGTGATCCTGTTTTTTCTGAATTGTGCCTGCAGCACAGCGATCTATTTTCAGTTTTTAAAGGACAATCTCCGTCTTTCGCTTTCAAACCCCTGGCGGACTCTGCGCTATGCCGGTCAGGGTTTGGTCCTTTACTACATTTCCAGCTTTTTGATCGGACTGATCGTTGCGTTTTTTGCCCCGTCCTTTCAAAATCTGAATGACGGCTCTGTGTATGCCATGACTGCTCAGGGCGGCACCCTGATGGTCCTTGCCACAGTGTTTTTCGTGCCGCCGGCAGAGGAGCTTTTATTCCGGGGTCTTATTTTCCGAGGACTGTATGACCGCAGCAAACTCGCTGCATGGATCGTGTCCTGTGTAGCCTTCAGCCTGGTGCATATTGTCGGTTACATTGGTCTGTATACCCCTCAGATGCTGCTGATTGCCTTTTTGCAGTACATTCCGGCAGGACTTTGCCTGTGCTACGCCTATGTCAAGTCCGGCAGTATCCTTGCGCCCATGCTGATGCACATTGCCATCAATCAAATTGCCCTGAGTATCACGGGCTGACAGGAGGGTACTATGGCACTGATCACCCTGAATTTTTACAGTGAAGCCCTGGGGATGCAGACCCAGGTGGAAGTCATTCTCCCCCAGCGGTCTGCAGCAGGCCAGATCGGCATTGGGAACAGAGCCTCCCAGGAGCGCTACAAGTGCCTGTATCTGCTGCACGGGCTCAGTGACGACCAGACCATTTGGATGCGCCGCACCAGCATTGAACGCTACGCCGCCGATTACGGAATTTGCGTGGTGATGCCCTGCGGCGGCAGAAGCTTTTACTGTGATATGAAGTACGGCCTGGCCTACTACACCTATATTGCCAAGGAGCTTCCTGCACGAATCGAGGAATTCTTTCATGTATCGGACCGCCGGGAGGATCGGTTTATAGCCGGTCTTTCCATGGGCGGCTACGGCGCCCTGAAGATTGCTTTAAAGGAGTGTGACCGGTTCTGTGCCGGTGCAGGTCTTTCTCCCTGCGGTGACCTGCAAAAAACCTCCTTCCAGGATATCCTGGTGTCCATCTTCGGCTCGACCCAGGTACCTCCGCAGGAGGACCTGATGTACCTTGCAGAGCAAGCAGAAAACAACCCCAATAAGCCCCGGCTGTATATGGCCATCGGCACAGAGGATTTTCTGTATAAAAACTGTCAGGGCCTGCGGCAAAAGCTGTCGGAGCCCGGCTGGGATTTCACCTACCGGGAAAAGGCCGGCGTAGGCCATAGCTGGAGCTATTGGGACGAAGAAATTCAAAATGTATTAAAATGGATGTTTGACCGGGGATAAAATTATGGCTAAAATCGTACAATTATCTGCCCATGTGGCAAATTTAATAGCCGCCGGCGAAGTGGTAGAACGGCCTGCCAGCGTGATGAAAGAGCTTTTGGAAAACGCTGTGGATGCCGGTGCCACCACTGTCACCGCAGAGATCCGCAACGGCGGTATGACCTTTCTGCGTGTCACCGACAACGGCTGCGGCATGGCACCGGAGGATGCAAAAACCGCCTTTTTGCGTCACGCCACCTCCAAGCTGCGCACCGCTGAGGATCTGGCTGCCATTTCCACCATGGGTTTCCGTGGTGAAGCTTTGGCTGCCATTGCCTCTGTCAGCCGCATCGATGTGATGACCAAGCCCACCGGGGCTTTATCCGGCACAAGCCTTTGCCTGGAGGCCGGGGTGATCACCGAGGAAAGTGAAGCCGGCTGTCCGGAAGGCACTACGATTATTATCCGGGACCTGTTTTACAACACCCCGGCCCGTATGAAATTTATGAAATCCGATGTGGTAGAGGGCAGCCGAATCGCCGCTGCGGTTCAAAATCAGGCCCTGGCCCATCCGGAGGTAGCCTTCCGGTTTATCCGGGACGGCAAAGAGGTCCTGTCTACCCCCGGCACCGGCAAGCTCCGGGACGCGGTTTACTGTGTATACGGTAAGGACAGCGGTAAAATGATAGAGGTCAACAGCCAGTGGGAAGGTTACACCGTTTCCGGTTTTGTGTCCAAGCCTACCGACGCCCGTCCCAGCCGAACGCTGCAGACGTTCTTCGTCAACGGCAGACCGGTCAAATCCCGGCTGATGATGGCTGCCCTGGAGGAAGCCTACCGCAACCGGATCATGACCGGCAAATTCCCGGCCTGTGTGCTGCAGCTTCAGCTTCCTGCCCACACCGTGGATGTAAATGTTCACCCGGCCAAAACCGAGGTGAAATTCCTCAAAGAAAAAGCAGTGTTCGACTGTATTCATTATGGTGTGCTTGCTGCCCTGAACCAGACGGTGGACCGTCCGGATGTGCAGTTCAAGCCCCAAGCCCCTGCCCCTGTTATAGCACCTGTTGCGCCGCCCAAACCGGCTGCACCTCAGCCGGCTGCGAAGCCCAATCCTCAGCCGAACTTCTTCCGTACCATGACCTCTCAGGAATACAAGGCCTTTACCGGAGTGGTCAAGGATGCACCCCAGCCCAGCATCACAGCGGCAGTTGCCACCGCAGCCGCCGTAGAGCGTACATCGGCACTTCCCGTCCGGGAGGAGATCCGGCTTCCGCAAATCATCCCTCCTGTTACTGCTCCGCCTGAGCCGGAGCTTCCCGAAGAGCCCCAGCAGCAGGAGCTTCCTATGCCGGAGCAAGCACCCTGGCGGTACGTAGGCGAGCTGTACCGCAGCTATGTGATCGTAGAGCAAGGCGAAGAAGCCTTTATTATTGACAAGCATGCCGCCCATGAGCGCATTTTGTTTGACCGCCTGAAAGAAAATCAGGAGGCCATTACCGGACAGACTCTGTTGACCCCCATTCCCTGTCAACTCTCTCCTGCAGCCTGCGGCGCACTGCTTAGCCACCAGGCCATGATGCAGGAACTGGGCTTTGAGTTGGATACTTTGGGAGAAAACACCCTGGTCCTGCGACAAATTCCCATGGACCTGTCCGAGGCCGATGCTGCCGACACCGTGGAAGAAATTGCCGCCGACCTGCTGTCCGGCCGCAGAGAGGATGTGAGTACGGTCCGTGATGAGGTGCTGCACACCGTTGCATGCAAGGCCGCCATCAAAGCCGGCTGGCGCACGGACGAAAAGGAGCTTTTGGCCCTGATCGAACAGGTGATGGCCCGTGAGGACCTGAAATACTGTCCCCATGGACGGCCTATTTGTATTACCCTGAGCAAGAAGCAACTGGAAAAGCAGTTCAAGCGAAGCTGACAAGGAGTATTTATGAACAATCTCATCTGTATCGCCGGTCCTACCGCCTCCGGCAAAACTGCCCTTGCGGTAGCGCTTGCCCAGGCCATCGGCGGCGAGGTGGTTTCCTGTGATTCCATGCAGATCTACAAACGCATGGACATTGGAACCGCCAAGCCCACTGCAGAGGAAATGCAAGGTATCCCCCACCATATGCTCAGCATTGCCGAGCCGGAGGAGGATTTTTCCGTCAGCCGGTACTGCGAAATGGCCACCCCCATTGTGGACAACATCCTTGCCCGGGGTAAGACCGCCATCATTGCCGGTGGCACAGGCCTTTATATGGATGCCCTGATCCGGGGCAACAGCTTCGCCCCCTACCCTTCCACTGGACGGCGGCAGGAGCTGGAAGAGCTGGCGGAAAAAGAGGGCATTGAAGCCGTCCTTTCCCAGCTTCGTGCGGTGGACCCGGAGTCTGCCCAACGGCTGCATCCATCCGACAAAAAACGGATCATCCGGGCCATGGAGGTCTATTTGGAGACCGGCCAGACCATTACCGCCCACAACCGAATGACTCAGGCCATTCCGCCCCGGTATGCCCCCTGCTGGTTTGCACTGGAGGACGAAAACCGACAGGATCTGTATGCACGGATCGACCGCCGTGTGGACAGTATGCTGGAGCAGGGACTGCTCGACGAGATCCGGGCTCTGCTTGCCTCCGGTGTACCGGAACGGGCCACCTCTATGCAGGCCATTGGCTACAAAGAGTTTATAGATGCCTTACATGGCCGCTGCACCGTTGACCAGGCCGCCGATCAGGTCCGCCAGTCCTCCCGGCACTACGCCAAGCGGCAGCTTACCTGGTTTCGCAGAAACCAAAACATCCACTGGCTGCGCCGTGCCCCCGGCGACAAAACAGAAGAAATTCTTTCCGGGGCATTGCAGATCCTGACAAATTCTGACAACTGAATCGTGATAGTATATGTACATCCCACAAGAAAAAAGGCAGCCTCTGCCCAAAGAAAAGGAAGGATTACATATGCAGGAAACACCAACACTACAGGATGCCATTTTATCGGAGGTGCGCCGGGAGAAGGTCCCGGTGACTCTGTTTCTGATGAACGGCTTCCAGCTCCGGGGGACGGTTACAGGCTACGACAGCCTTGTGGTCGTACTGGTGAGCGATGGCAAGCAGCAGATGATCTACAAGCATGCCATTTCCACCCTGGCCCCCATCAGGCCTTTGAAAGCCGCAGCACCGACTGCATAAGCAAAAGGGCGACGGAGCGCTACGCTTCGTCGCCCTTTTGCGCGCAAGAAAGGAAAACTCATGTCTATCGCTGAAAACATTGCCGTCATCCGGACTAAAATGGATGAATCCGCCAAAAAAGCAGGCAGAGATCCCAGTGAGATCCTGCTTTGCGCCGCTACCAAAATGAACGATGCCCAGGCTGTCCGCCAAGCGGTAGCCGGAGGCGTGGATTGCTGCGGCGAAAACCGGGTGCAGGAGCTGACTGCCAAGCTGGCGGAGCATGCGTATGACGGAAAGCCCGTCCACTTTATCGGCCACCTGCAAACTAACAAGGTAAAACAGGTTGTAGGAAAGGTCAGCCTGATCCACTCCGTGGACTCTGTGCGACTGCTGGAAGCCATCAACCGGGAAGCTGAGAAGCAAGGCATCCTCCAGGATATTTTGCTGGAGATCAACATTGCCGGAGAGGACAGCAAATCCGGATTTTCCCCCGCAGAGCTTCCTCCCATACTGGAAAAACTGTCCGGCTATGGCAGTATATGTGTCCGTGGACTGATGGCAATTCCCCCAATTTGCCAAAATAAAACAGAAAATCACAAATTTTTTCAAGAAATGTGCAACCTTTCTGTTGACATAACGGCAAAAAAATACGATAATGTACGGGTAGATATATTGTCTATGGGTATGTCCGGAGATTTTGAGGATGCCATTGCCTGCGGTTCCACCATGGTCCGCCTTGGTACCGCCATCTTTGGACAGCGCAATTATCAATGACCCTTTTCAAGGGGATCACATACAGGAGGAACTTAGATGAGCATTTGGGACAACATAAAGAAATTTGCACAACCCTACTCTGAGGAAGATTACGACGATTACGATGACGAGCTGGAAGGCTTTGATGACGAGCAGCAGGAGGAAGCACCTCAGAGTGCACGCCGCAGCTCCCCCTTCGCAGGCCCCCGTTCCGCTGAAAGCACCTTTAACAATTCTCCCAGCCACAGCTCCGGCTTTAACGGCCAGGTACTGAATATGGGCTCCGGCAAGCAGGAGGTGGTCCTGTTCCACGCCAAGACCTTTGACGACGCAGCCAAAGCTTCCGACGAGCTGCGGAAGAAGAAGGCTATCATCCTGAATATGGAAAATGTGGATAAGGCCCTGACCCGCCGGGTAGTGGACTTCCTGTCCGGCAGCGTTTACGCCCTGGACGGCAGCGTCAAGAAGATTGCCCAGTCCACTTACCTGTTCTGCCCCCACAATATGGATATCGTGGGCGATTTGGAGGCTCAGGTTGAGCTGGAAGCCTATATTTAATAAATCAGAAAGGAAATCGGCATGATCACACCCCAAGAGATAGAACAGATATCGTTTAACCGAGCCACCTTTGGCGGCTATGATATGCAGGCGGTGGACGAATTCTTAGAGCCGCTGACTGAAGACTACATCACCCTGTACAAGGAAAACGCTTTGCTGAAAAGCAAAATGAAGGTTTTGGTCAGCAAGCTGGAGGAATACCGTGCAAACGAATCCAGCATGAAGGACGCCATCGTCAATGCCCAAAAGACCTGTGACAAGATGGTCAAGGAGGCTGAGGCCAAGTGCACCCAGATGCTGGTGGAAGCCAATGCCGCTGCCGTGGAAAACGCAAAGAACGCCGATGCGCTGATCGCCGCGGAAAATGACCGGGTGGAGGAAGCCCGTCAGGCAGCTCAGCTGAAGATCGAGGAGCTGCAGAGCCAGCTTCAGTCCTGCGTACAGGCTCTGGATCGGATCAAGGAGGCACATCGCCCCATCCACAAGCCTTCCACCGCTTTTGACTATGACCGCACAGAGGGCAACACCCCGGCCGAGGCCGATGCTGTTGCTGAGGAGATCTCTGCCAACCTGGAAGCTTTGGTTGGCACCACGAAGGAAGACGCCCCCAAGGCAGAGCCCCGTCACCCGGTCTCCGACACCACTACCAAGTATCCCAATCTCCGGTTTGGCAAGAATTACGATCCGACCAGCCGTTCCGGTAAATAATTAAAAATTTTTATGCACAGATGAGGACAGGTGTGCCGAACACCCTGCTTTCAGAGAGCTGCCGGTTGGTGCAAGGCAGCAGCAGACCCGGCCCATATCCCCTCGGAGCAGCGCACCGAACACCAACAGGTCAGTAGACTGCGCCGGGTTCGCCCGATACAGCGTTTTTTGAGTGCCGGAGCTTTTCCGGAACAAGAGTGGTACCGCAGAGGTTTATGTGCCTTTGTCTCTTATTGGGACAAAGGCACTTTATTTTTTAGGAGGTAATATCCAATGGAATACAAAAACACAATTATTACGCCAAAAACCGACTTTCCAATGAAAGCCGGTCTGCCTGCCCGTGAGCCGGGTATGCTGGAAAACTGGCAGAAGCTGGATCTGTACAATGCTCTTTTGGAAAAGAACAAGGACCTGCCCCCCTTCGTGCTGCACGACGGCCCTCCCTTCTCCAACGGCTATATCCATATGGGTCACGCACTGAACAAGACCCTGAAGGATTTCATCGTCCGCAGCCATGCCATGATGGGTTTCTATACCCCCTATGTCCCTGGCTGGGACAACCACGGTCTGCCCATCGAGCGCGCCATCGAGAATTCCAAGAAAAAGCTGAACAGGGATATGTCCGTCCCCGAGTTCCGCAAGGCCTGTGAGGACTTTGCCGAGGACTTTATCCAAAAGCAGATGGGCGGCTTTAAGCGCCTGGGTGTTGTGGGCGATTGGGAGCATCCCTACCGCACCATGGATAAGCACTTTGAGGCCCAGGAGGTTAAGGTCTTTGGCAGAATGTTTGACAAGGGCTATATTTACAAGGGTCTAAAGCCTGTTACCTGGTGTCCCTTCTGCGCCACCGCTGTTGCCGAAGCTGATATCGAGTACAAAGACGATCCCTGTACCTCCGTCTATGTCAAATTCCCCATGAAGGACGATCAGGGTAAGCTGGCCGGCTTTGATTTGAGCAAGGCCTACTTTGTGATCTGGACCACCACCATTTGGACACTGCCCGGCAACATGGCTATCTGCATGCATCCCCGGGACAGCTACGCCCTGATCAAGGCCGAAAACGGTGAAACCTATATTATGGCTGAGGCTTTGGCTGAAAAGGTAATGAAGATCGCCGGCTTTGAAAGCTACGAGGTCCTTGCCACTTATCCGGGCAGCTTCTTTGAAAATATGCTGGCACAGCACCCCTTCCTGGACAAGACCTCCCGGCTGGTCAATGCGGAATATGTCACCATGGATTCCGGTACCGGCTGTGTCCACACTGCCCCCGGCTTCGGTGCTGATGACTACCAGACCTGTATGCGGTACGGTATGGAACTGGTCGTACCTGTGGATGACTACGGCCGTCACACCGACTATGCCGGCAAGTACGCCGGTTTGAAGACAGAAGAATCCAACCCCATCATCCTGGCAGATATGAAGCAAAGCGGTGCGCTGTTTGCATCCGAAGAAATCGTCCACTCCTACCCCCACCACGACCGCTGCAAAAAGCCCATCATCTTCCGGGCCACACCCCAGTGGTTCTGCTCCGTTGAGTCCTTCAAGGACGCCGCTGTACAGGCCATTGAAAATGTGCAATGGTTCCCCGGCTGGGGCGGTGAGCGGATGGTGAGCATGATCCGTGAGCGTGCCGACTGGTGTATTTCCCGTCAGCGCCGCTGGGGTCTTCCCATTCCTGTGTTCTATTGCAAGGATTGCGGCAAGCCTGTTTCCAATCCTGATTCCATTGCTAAGATCTCCACTTTGTTCGATACATTCGGTTCTAACATTTGGTTTGAGAAGGAAGCTATGGAGCTTGTTCCCGATGGCTTTACCTGCCCCCACTGCGGTGGCAAGAGCTTCGACAAGGAGACCGATACTCTGGACTGCTGGTTCGACTCCGGTTCCACCCACTATGCATCCCTGATGACCCGGACTCCGGAGCTTTGGCCTGCGGATGTGTATATCGAGGGCGCAGACCAGTACCGCGGATGGTTCCAGTCCAGCCTTCTGACCTCTGTGGGCGCGCTGGATAACGGTGCTCCCTTCAAGCAGGTCCTGACCCACGGCTGGGTAGTTGACGGCCAGGGCCGTGCCATGCACAAGAGCCTGGGCAACGGCGTTGACCCTGCTGACCTGATCAAGGATTTCGGCGCTGACATTGTCCGTCTGTGGGCAGCATCTTCTAACTACCATGCCGATGTGCGCTGTTCCAAGGAAATCTTTAAGCAGATCGCGCAAAACTATCTGAAGTTCCGTAACACCGCCCGGTACTGCCTGGGCAACCTGGACGGCTTTGATCCCAACAATTTGGTAGCCGCTGAGGATATGGAGGAACTGGACCGGTGGGCATTGACCAAGCTGAGCAGCCTGATCGTCACCTGCCGTAAGGCCTACAACAACTATGAATTCCATGTCGTCTCCCACGCCATCAATGATTTTTGCGTAGTGGAGCTGTCCAGCTTCTATCTGGACATCATCAAGGATCGGCTGTACTGCGAAGGCCGTGACAGTTTGCGCCGCCGCAGCGCTCTGAGCGCCCTGTATCTGATCGTGGATGCACTGGCAAAGCTGTTTGCCCCCATCCTGGCCTTTACCTGTGATGAAATTTGGCAGGCAATGCCCCACCGGGAGGGCGACGACAGCCGCAATGTGCTGCTCAATCAAATGCCCACCGACTATGCCCAGTATGCTCTGAGTGAGGACGCTATGGCAAAGTGGGACAATTATCTGATCCCCCTGCGTCAGGATGTCAACGGCGTGCTGGAGCTTGCCCGTGCAGACAAGCGGATCGGCAAGGCACTGGAGGCCCATGTCACCCTGAGCCGTCACGAGGCTTTGGAGAACGCCACAACCAATATGAATTTGGCCGAGCTGTTCATCGTTTCCTCCGTGGAATGGGCTGACCCCGAGGAAGGTGCCCTCTCCGGAGCAGGCTCCAACTTTGGCGGTGTCACTGTGGGTGTTTCCGAGGCAAAGGGCGAAAAGTGCCCCCGTTGCTGGATGCACAGCTTGCAGGCTAATGCCGAGGGTCTGTGCCCCCGCTGCGCAGCCGTCATCAGCCAAATGGACCTGGATATCTAATATGACAAAAAGCAAGGAAGGCGAAAACCTTCCTTGCTTTTTATAATATAATCAATCCAGTTTGAGGATCAGGCCAAGGGTGTGCTTGACGCAATACACCAAATGGTTTCTATCCAGCTTGCCCTCATTCAGGGCCTCTCTCAGCCGTTCCGGAAAACCTGCAGGCATCCGGATATCGTTACCGGCAAGCACACATTCCGACTGATCGCAGGGTACATCCCAGTCACTGGTCACAGCACCCTGATAGCCCCATTCCCTACGCAGGATATTTTCCAAAAGCTCGTAGCTTTCGCAGCAACGCTGTCCGTTGATAATATTATAGGCCGTCATGATCAACCAGGGGGAGCCTTCTCTGACACACAGTTCAAAGGGACGAAGATATATTTCACGCAAAGCCCGTTCCGACACACGGCTGTCACAGTGCATACGGTTTGTCTCCTTGTTGTTACAGGCCAAATGCTTCGGCGTGGCCGCAATTCCCATGCTTTGGACACCGCGTACAAAGGCCGCTGCCATTTTTCCTGTTAACAAGGGGTCCTCGCTGAAATATTCAAAGTTCCGTCCGCTCAGGGGGTTGCGGTGGATATTCATGCCCGGTGCCAGCCAAATGCCCAGGGCATTTTCCTTTGCCTCGGCAGCACCTGCCGCACCCACCTGGGTGATCAGTGCCGGGTCCCAGGTGCAGGCCAGCAAGGTAGCACTGGGCCAAGTCGTGGTTGCAATGCCGGTTTCCGGTTCCAGGCGGATACCGGCAGGTCCGTCGGCTGTCATCACCGGAGGAATTCCCAGCCGGTCTATACCGCCAATTCCGCCGGTATTGTCAACACCATGGGTGAATATACCGCTGCATAACCCAATCAGCTCTTCATCGGAAAGCTGGCTGACAAAGGTATCCAAAGACGCCTCTCCCTCTGCCACCTTTTCCAGCATATAAACCTGATCGTTATCCGCTTTCGGCTCAGGCCCCCTCTCCGGACGGGACACCTTCTCCCCGGACAGGCACGCAGGCAGTACCTGGAAGCTGCCATTTGACCCCATCCGCTTTTTCAGCATATGGGGGAAGCATTGCCGACTGAGCTGCTGCACCACACGGAATTCTTCCTTTACCGAATACTGCCACAGTGCCTGCTGCAGCTCCCGGCAATTGGTACCGGCAAAAAAGCGGTAATTTCCCTGCTCCAACACATAGCACGACGGTGCGCATTTGCCCAAATCGTCATAGCTTGCCATGGAGGCAACGGGAAAGCTTAGCTCCACAGCTTCCTGTTCCCCGGGTGCTAATAAACAGGTTTTATGAAATGCCGCCAGCTCCAGGGCGCTTTTTCCCAGCTTGCCCTGGGGTGCAGAATAATAAACCTGAACCACTTCCCTGCCGGCAACTTTGCCCACATTTTTCACCGTCACATGGACACGGATATTGTCCCCTACAGGCGTTGCCTCAGGCTGCGACAGCGCAAAGCGTGTATAGGACAGTCCGTAGCCAAAGGGATAGATCACCTTTTCCTTTGCGCCTGGGATTGTTTCAAAGTAGCGGTAGCCTACATAAATATCTTCATAATAGCAGACATAGTCATCGCTTTCAAAGTACCCCTGAGCAGAGGGATAATCGTCATAGCGTCTGGCAAAGGTGTCTGTCAGCTTGCCGGAAGGATTGACATCGCCGCACAAAATATCCGCAATGGCACTGCCGCCCTCCATACCGGCCTGCCAGGCCAAAAGCGCGCCGTCAATTTTGGGGTTGTCACGGATCCAGGATACATCCATGGGGGCACCGATATTCAGCACCACCACTGTATGCTCAAAAGCCTCTGTCACCTGACGGATCAGCTTTTCTTCCCTGTCAGACAGGTAAAAATCGCCTTTTTCCGGCTTTCGGTCGTATCCTTCTCCGGAAAAACGGTAAACGGTGATCACCGCCACCGACGCCCTTGCAGCCGCATCCATCACAATGGCATCGGGAACATCCGGCTCCTGAAAGGTCTCATTTTGACCAAGCTGATGCAGCCGGGCCAAGGCGTAATGATAATAAAAGCTGCTTAGCGGCTCATAGACATGGTAATCCGGCTCTTTGGCCGCAAAGCCGGCAAACAGATTGGTCACAGAACGGCTGTAGACCATACCGCTGCCGCCGCCGCACTTCAGATAATCCAGGCTGCCAATGCCAAATAAGGCCACAGTGGTATCGCACTTCAAAGGAAGAATGCCGTTATTCTCCAGCAGGACCATGCCCTCAGCGGCTGCCTTACGGGACAAAGCGGCATGCTGCTCACTTCCGGTCAGTCTTGTTCCCTCAGGACCCAGGCTGCAAGGCAGACTGTAGCGGTAACGGTTCCATTTGGCAGGACGAACCTGGGCCTGTTCGCCTACCAGTCTATGGCCCCAGGAATGAAAACCGGTCGGTAAGTCATAACGGTGGATATCCTTCATGCAGATCACTCCTTTGAAACGATACATAATTGCATTTTAAGAAAATTTATGCTATAATGCAAGTAATATTCCGCAGTAATATAGACATTTTCTGCAAGGAGTGCGCGCATGGAAAAGTATTTTAGAGAATTAACAAGAAATATCCGACTGGATCACGACACAGCCACCGCTCCCTATCCGCCTCATTTTCACGACTCCATTGAGGTAATTTTTGTCCTGGACGGCGCGGAAACAGCCTGCTGCAGCGGTGTTGCCTATCGCTTAAAGCCCGGCAGCATCTTTTTGGCGGCCTCCAATACCATCCACTCCTACCGTGACCGCAGTCAGAATTTTGAAAAGCTGATGCTGATCATGGAGCCGGGACTGCTGATGGGGCCCGGCGCACAGCTTCTGCGAAACGCACCTTACAATCCGGTGTGGAACGATCCGGAGCGAAAAAGTGTGATTTGGTCCCTGATTCAGCAGGCCTATGCACAGCAAAACCGGATCCGTAAAGACTCTTTAATCCTGCTGCTCTCCACGGTGATCTCTCTGCTGCTGGAACATATGGATCTGCAAAAAACCGCCGATCCGGGCAATTCCATCCGCAACATTGTGGACTACTGCCGGGAGCATTTCCGGGAGCCTATCTCCGTGGGGCATCTTGCTGACGCATTGCACCTGAGCCAAAGCCACATCAGTCATACCTTCAGCAACGTGCTGAACATCAGCTTTCCGGATTATATCAACGGGCTTAGAATGAACGAGGCAGAACGATTGCTGAAAAGCACCCAAATGAACATCACGCAGATCGCAGTTCAGTCCGGTTTTCCCACCAACCGTACCTTTAACCGGGTCTTTTTAAAGCAGTTTGGAGTCTCCCCCACCGTTTACCGCGAACAGCTCCATATCCGCTGAAAAAAAGCGTTGCAGTTTCGTCTGCAACGCTTTTTAATTACACACCGAAGATACTTTCGGCTTTTTTCATCATTTCCCGGATGGGCAAATTGTAGGGACAGCGGCTTTCGCATACACCGCAGGCAATACAATCCGAGGCTTTTTTGTCAAAGGCGTTATACCGGGCAGTGGCCCAGTCTTTTAAGTCATAGCGGCTGTAATAGCCCTCCATCATAAAGACTGCCGGAATGCTGATCCCCGCTGCGCAGGGCGCGCAGTAATTGCACCGGCGGCAGAAATTGCTGCCCAGGCTTTTGCGAATGGCCTCAATGGACTGCTGCTCCCCATCCGTCAGCGGTGCGGTGTTGGAAACAGATGCAAGATTTTGCTGTGCTTCCTGGATGGTGGCCATACCGGGGATCACCACAGTCACATTGGGATTGAGCGCAATGAAACGCAGTGCCGCACAGGGATCGTCGATGGCACCGCCGGCCAGCGGCTTCATATCGATAAAACCGATATTCTTTTGGGTGCACCGGGCGATCAGGTCCTCCGCCTGGGTCTCTACGATGTTATAGGGGAACATAATCGTTTCCACCCAGTCGTATTCCAACGCCTGCTCAAACAACTCCTTGGCGTGAAGCGTAATGCCGATGTGTCCGATCAACCCGGCTTTTTTTGCCTCCTGAAGCGCTTCCAAGGCGCCGCCGGGCTCCAATACCTGCTGCAGATCCTTGGCTGTGGGATTATGGACCTGATACAGGTCAATATAATCTGTGCGCAAATTTCGAAGGCTCGTTTGAATATCCTGCGCCATGGCCTCCTTCGTCCGGGCCATACTTTTTGTGGCCAGAATAAACCGGTCCCGAATTCCCTCCAGCGCGTAGCCCAAATACTCTTCACTGACGGTATAGCCACGGGCAGTATCAATATAGTTGACTCCCTGCTCCATCAAAAACCGGATCAGCACCTTGGTTTCCTCCGCGCTGGTCTTTTGAATGGGAATACCGCCAAAGCCCATCCGGGACACGCGCAGGCCTGTTTTTCCTAAAATTCTGTATTCCATAGTAACCTCCTAATATACGGTACTCATCAATATTTTTCACTGTGCCCAGGAAGGCAGACTCTCAAAGCAACAGCTTTCTCCCAAATGCTCAAAGCGCAGGCAGCAGGAATAGAGCATAGGCGCTGTTTCTGCCGCTTTGGAACCGTATTTATGATCCCCTACCAAGGGAAATCCACGGCTGGCAAACTGGACCCGGATCTGATGGCTTCTGCCGGTGTACAGTCGGATACGCACCAGGGAACGCTCTCCCTGGGTCAGCCGCTGATAGCAAAGCCGTGCCTGCTTCACACCGGCACGCTGTTTTTTTACCACGAAGACCTTGTTCTTTCGGCTGTCCTTAAACAGCAGGTCCTCCCAGTCCCCTTCCGGCGGCGGTGTACCGTGGACCGTTGCCACGTACTCCTTGACAAATCGGCCGTCAGTGATCTGCCGGGACAGCTCCGCAGCCGCCGCAGAGCTGCGTCCGTACACCATCACGCCCCCCACATTCACATCCAGCCTGTGCACAGGGTAAAACGCCCCACCAAGCTGCTGTCGCAAAAGCTCCGGCACCTGGTGCTCACTGTCTGCGCCCACCGGCTTGAGGATCACCGCAATATACTTATCTTCATACAGTATCTCCATGGGTCCATCTCCTTTCCACCAGTATACTAAACTTGCGGCAAAAGTCAAAATATTTTGCGGAAGTATTGCGCTGTTTCCGCAAAATATGCTATAATACCCCAAGTATAAGGAGGCACACCTATGACCACAAAGGATTTTCAAAACAAATCACCCCTGCGCATCTTTTTAAGCTACTTTAAAAACCACCGCAAGCTGTTTATCATCGATCTGCTTTGCGCCTGCCTCATTGCCGGTATTGATCTGCTTTTCCCTCTGATCACGCGTTCGGCACTGTATGATCTGCTGCCCAACAATCTTTATGGCACCTTCTTCACTGTGATTGGCGCCCTGGTCTTCTGCTACCTGATCCGCACCGGACTGAACTACATCGTAGCCTACTACGGTCACACCTTCGGCATCCGGGTGGAGGCAGATATCCGGGCAGACCTGTTTCGGCATATGCAGAAGCAGAGCTTCGACTTTTACGACCGCAACCGCACCGGTCAGCTCATGAGCCGACTGACCTCGGATCTGTTTGAACTGACGGAGCTAGCACACCACGGCCCGGAGGATCTGCTGATCAGCACCGTAACAATCATCGGTGCCCTGATCGTAATGGCAACCATCCAATGGCAGCTTGCCTTGGTGGTGGGTATTTTAATTCCTGTTTTCCTGGTTGTCATTATGACCATGCGCCGGGGAATGGGTACCGCCTCTGTGGAGGTCAAGAAAAAGACAGCCCATATCAATACAGAGATCGAATCCAGTCTTTCCGGCATCCGCACTGCCAAAGCCTTTGCCAATGAGGATCTGGAAACTGTCCGCTTTGACCGGGCAAACGATATGTTCAAGGGCTCCAAGCGGATGTTCCACAAGGCAATGGGCCGTTTCCACAGCTCTATGGAATTTTTCCTGTGCAGCATGAATGCCGTTGTGATTGGTGTCGGCGGTTACTTCATTATGAAGAACGAAATGGACTACCGGGATCTGATCACCTTCACCCTGTATATCGCCACCTTTATCAATCCTATGCGAAAGCTGTCCAATTTCTCTGAGATGTTTGCCAACGGCTTTGCAGGCCTTAACCGGTTTGTAAACCTGATGCGCACCGAGCCAACGCTGCAGGATGCCCCCGACGCAACCACCCTTTCCGATGTAAAGGGTGCCATCACCGTGGAGGATGTATCCTTTACCTATGACGGCTCTCTGGATGTGCTGCATAATGTCACCTTGGATGTGCAGCCCGGTGAGACAGTTGCCATCGTCGGTCCCTCTGGCGGCGGCAAAACCACCCTTTGTCAGCTTATTCCCCGATTCTACGATGTATCCGACGGCAGTATTCGTATTGACGGTCACGACATCCGTCAGGTGACACAGCGGTCTCTCCACGAAAATATTGGCATTGTCCAGCAGGATGTTTTCCTCTTTGCCGATACCATTTTTGAAAACATTCGCTACGGAAAACCGGATGCCACCAAAGAAGAGGTCATAGAAGCAGCGAAAAAAGCGGAGATCTACGAGGATATTTTGGCAATGCCCCATGGCTTTGACACCTATGTGGGCGAACGAGGCACACTGCTTTCCGGCGGACAGAAGCAACGGGTGGCCATTGCCCGGATCTTCCTGAAAAATCCGCCTATTCTCATTTTGGATGAAGCCACCTCTGCCTTGGATTCCGTGACAGAAGCCAAGATTCAACGTGCCTTTGACAACCTGGCCAAGGGCCGGACGACCCTGATCATTGCCCATCGGCTGTCCACCATCCGGGCGGCAAGCCGGATCGTATCCATAGCCGACGGCGTGATCACCGAATGTGGCACCCACCAGGAGCTTTTGTCTGCCGGAGGCATCTACGCCGACCTGTACAAGACCCAGCATAGCTTGTCCTGATCGCAAGGAAGCATTATCAAATTCCAGTTTATCGAGCTGTTACTTGCATTAAATTGCCGCCTTATGGGCGGCGCAATGCTGCGCATTGCAAGAGAACGGATTGCCACACCAGTGACATCGGTCACTGGTTCGCAATGACACCGCTTTCGGTTTTTTGTTTTTATGTAAACGGAGAAAGGCTTTGCGTATCAGCATATTTTTTGTTTAACAAAACGACAAAAACCCACCAAAATGTCATTGCGAGCCAGTGCTCACACTGGCGTGGCAATCTCGAAATGCAAGGGTGTACAATTCTTAAACCCAAAGGACTCGTGATAGCCTGAAAATATTTATATTAAGGTTTCCCAAATCCTTTGGCAAGCTGAATACATAAAGTCTCCCTTTGAGATTGCCACGCCGCCCAAAGGCGGCTCGCAAAGACATATCGGTAGGTTTTCGCAAATTTACAACTGCTCTATAAACTGGAATTTCATTGCATTACCGATTTCGCTGTATAAGGCTGTTGCGTTTTTTGCAACAGCCTTTTTTGATGCTGCTTATTGCAATTAAGCAGTCAATTTGTTATACTGTATGGGATTGTGCCACTACAACAATACAGAAAGAAGACTCGTGATGCACAGACATTTTATTCCCCATCCTCCCAAGGGACATTTTTCCTTTGCACCCCTGGTGCTGCTGATCAAAAAGAATATTGTAATGTTTGTAGCACTTTTAGCGGCCCTGGTCACTATGCTGATCATACCGCCGGACAGTGCCTATTTGGATTATTTCGATTTTAAGACACTAACCTGTCTGTTTTGTGTACTGGCTATGGTCTGCGCACTGAAAAACATTCAGTTCTTCTATATCCTGGCCAAGAAGATCGTTCAGCTATTCCAAAATGCCCGGATTGCTGTGCTGGCGTTGGTGTACATCACCTTTATCGGTTCCATGTTGATTGCCAACGATATGGCGCTTCTCACCTTCCTGCCCCTGGGCTTTTTCGTGCTGACCTCCACCGGCAAGGGTAAGTATATGGCCTTCACCTATATTATGCAGAACATTGCCGCCAATTTGGGCGGTATGCTGACCCCCTTCGGCAACCCTCAGAATTTATACCTTTACTCCTATTTTGAAATCCCCACCGGGGAGTTTATGCAGATCATGCTGCCGCCCTTTTTGATTTCCGTGGCTCTGATCACCGTATGCTGCCTGATTTTTGTGAAACCGGAGCCTTTGCAGATGGATCAGGAGCCCGTCCGTCTTCCTGTGGGCCGGACAGTGCTGTATCTGCTGCTGTTTGCACTTTCCATTGTGATCGTATTCCGGGGCATCCCCTATTGGGTCGGCCTTCTCATCATTCCCACAGTCCTGGCCTTTGCAGACCGCAAGGCTCTGAAAATGGTGGACTATCCTTTGCTTCTGACCTTTGTATTCTTTTTTGTATTCGCCGGCAATATGGCACGCATCCAGCCGGTACGTCAGCTTTTTTCATGGCTGCTGGATAAAAGCACCCTGCTGTTCAGCGTACTGTCCTGTCAGGTCATCAGCAATGTGCCCTCCGCCATTTTGCTTTCTCAGTTCACCACCAACTACCGGGAGCTTTTACTGGGTGTGAACATCGGCGGCGTAGGCACGCTGATTGCCTCCTTGGCCAGTTTGATCACCTTCCGGGAATATACCCAGCGCAATCCGGGAAAAACAGGATATTATATGCTGCTGTTTTCCCTGTTTAACTTCTCATTTCTGATTTTGCTGACATTGCTGTCTATGCTTTGGCAGTACTTCATTTGATCGTTAAGGAGTACCCTATGCGGATTTTATTTAATTCCAAGCAAAAACTGTTCAAAGACCCCTTTGGAACGCTGACCCCGGGTCAGCGCTGCACCCTGAATATCCACATTCCCACTGACGTGGGTGCTACGGAAGCTATGTGCATCCTCTGCCCCGATGACGGTGGCCCGGCACTGGAGGTCCCTATGACCTGCCAGGAGCATTTTGGCAGCTACGATGTGTTCACCGGCAGCTTTTCTATAGACGCTCCGGGACTGTACTTCTATCATTTTGTTGTGGTCAAGGCAGACTCCTGTTTCCGTCTGTTTAAGGACGGTGACGGCACCAATATGGAAGCCGGTGACCGCTGGCAGCTTACCTGCACACTGGCAGACTTTACCACCCCGGACTGGGCAAAGGGCGCTGTAATCTATCAGCTCTTTCCGGACCGTTTCCACCGCAGCGGTGTATGCGATCTCACCGGAAAATTAGAGCCCTATACGGTCCACAAAAACTGGGATGAAGAGGTCAACTGGCAGCCGACGGCAGAAGGTCTGGTGCTGAACAACGATTTCTACGGCGGCAATTTCCGGGGCATTACCGAGAAAATGGACTATATTGCATCGTTGGGTGTTACCATTTTGTACCTAAATCCCATCAGCAAAAGCTTTTCCTCCCACCGCTATGACACCGGTGACTACAAAACCCCGGACCCCATGCTGGGCACTGTGCAGGATTTTCAGCAGCTTTGCGACGCCGCCCACAGTCGTGGGATCCGTGTGATCCTGGACGGCGTGTACTCCCATACCGGCTCCAACAGCCTGTACTTTGACAGAGAGAAGACCTTCGGCGGCAACGGCGCATACTGCTCCAAAAATTCCCCCTACTATAGCTGGTACGATTTTAAGCAATGGCCAAATAAATACCGCTGCTGGTGGGATTTTGACACGCTGCCCACCGTCAACAAAATGGACCCGGCCTTTGTGGAGTATATTATCACCGGTGAAGATTCGGTGGTAGCTCACTGGCTGCGACTGGGCTGCGACGGTTTCCGGCTGGATGTAGCCGACGAGCTGCCCAATGAGTTTATGGACCTGCTGAAAAAGCGAATTCGGCAAATCAAGCCGGATGCTCTGCTTTTGGGCGAGGTTTGGGAGGATGCCTCCAACAAAGAGGCCTACGGTGTGCGCCGCAGATACTTTACCGACGGCACTTTGGACAGTGTGATGAATTACCCCTTCCGCACTGCGATCCTCAACTATTTAAAGGGTCTGGATGACGGCACCGGTCTGCAAAACACCGTCATGACCATTATGGAGAATTATCCGGCGCAGGTGTTCGCCTGCAATATGAACCTGCTGGGCACCCACGACACCCCTCGGATCCTGACCGCATTAGTGGACGATTTCAACGGAACCCGGGCAGAAAAAGCCAAGAGAAAGCTGAACAAGGGTCAACGGGAGCTGGCAATGAACCGGCTGTATATGGCCTCCTTCCTGCAATATATGCTCCCCGGCAGTCCCAGCCTGTACTATGCTGACGAAACCGGTATGGAGGGCTTTGCCGATCCCTTTAACCGGCGCACCTATCCCTGGGGCAAGGAGGATACTATGCTGCTGCGGCACTTCCGCAAGCTGGGCAATCTTAGAAAAACCCATAAGGCCCTTCGCACCGGCCACACCGTATTTAAAACTGCCCAAAATGGTCTTGTCAGTTTTCAAAGAGAATGTGACGGAGAAAAACTTACGATTTATGTAAACCACAGCGCGCAGGATTGGGAGCTGCCCGCAGGTTCTGTGCTGTACGGCCAGCGAATCCGGGCCGTATCCCCTGACTGGCTGACCCTGTCCTCCATGGGTTTTTGCATTGTGGAGGGTTAACAGATGGAACAGGAAGTATTCTTCAGCGGCTACTGCCGAATACTCGATGACAGCCGGATGGTCTGCGTTATAAAGGAAGACGGCACACTGACGGAGGTCGACTGCTGTTATCTGAGCTGTCCCCACACTGCTGAGTGTACCGTTGCGGCTTCCATCCGGGATTTTATCGGATCATAATTTGCAAAAAACCTCCGGCGGAGAAATCCGACGGAGGTTTTGAATTTTAATCCAGAGGAATAACATCCTTAGGCTTACGCAGGACCCATTTGCCGTTGGTAAAGTCCGGGATATCAATGGGCATACCGCCGTTGGCAATGGAGGCCTCGGTCAGGCAGGTGATCACCATCCAGCTTGCGGCATCGTACACATCGATAGGCATTTCCTCGCCGGACAGTGCTGCGCCAAAGAACGCTTGCAGCTCCAGGGTATCCATACCGCCGTGACCGGCTTCGATCTGCTCTTTCGTGATGCTCTTCCAGATCTCCGGCATATTTTCCTCGTAGACGGCCTCGCCGTTACCACGGTAACGCTCCATGCCCACCTCATGGTTGAAGTCCATATCATCGGTGAGCACCACATCATCCGGCACAGAGAAGATACCCTTGGTGCCGCTGACGGTAAACTCACGGCTGTAGGCTCTGGGCAGGCTGGTGTCCAGCTTCAGGCTGATCATGGTGCCGTCGGCACACAGAATATTGGTGCAGACCACGTCACCCTGAGCAAAATGCTGGTCCTTCAGGAACTCATATTCCTCCTTGCCCTGCACATACTCATGCAGGCCACGGGCCTTGGAGGCCATAGAGGTCAGCTTCAGCATCCGGTTGCCCCGGTTGATGTTCAAAATCTTGGCAATGGGGCCTAAGTTATGGGTGGGATAGTTGTCACAATTCCGGGCAATGTAGTTGCGCAGGCGGTAATGACGGATCTTCACGCCGTCACAGATCTCCTTGCGCAGATCGTGGCAGTAGGAGCCGTGAGCGAAGCAAACCTCGCCCAGCTTGCCCTGACGGACCATCCGGGTGGCAACCAGCTCTGCTTTGCCGTAGCAGCAGTTTTCCAGGAACATGAAGGGGGTTTGGGTTTCCTCCCAAGTGCGGACCAACTGCCAGCAATCATCCACGCTGTAGCCGCCGCCTACCTCCAGGCCGGTAATCTTGCCCTGCTTCATGGCTTCAATTGCCAGGGGGATATGGGCCTCCCAAGAGGCAGAAATGATTACCGTATTGACATTGGGATCTGCCAACAGGTCGGAGTGATTGGTGTAGATGGCAGGCTGATTGCCACGCTCGTCCTTGACACGCTTGGCACAATCCACCGCGCGGTCTTCATACTCGTCGCAGATCGCTACCACTTCCACATCCTTGAAGTTGCCTAACACATTGCTCAGCAGGCCATTGCCACGCTGACCCAGGCCCAAAAAGCCCAACTTGATCTTATCCATTGTTGTTCTCCTTACTGTATCCTAACTTAGTGGCCCACAGTGCTGATTCCGTACCAGCTTCCGTTGCCAATTACATGTCCAACCTTATTGGGGTTCACGGGCAGGCGCTCCTGCTCCAGTTCTTCAATGCGCTCCACCTTGCCGTCGCAGTAGTCAAGCAGCAGCTTTGCAACCTTCTGCAGCCGGTACATATGGCCACCCAGCATATTTTCATACCGCTCCCAACCTAAGCTGCGGTTATAGGTGCACCAGTACTCGTAGTAGGCATCCCGGAAATTGTTCATTTTCTCCACGATCACCGGGATCTTTTCCTGCGCGATCTGCTTCAGGCTTTCCTTATCCCCCCGGTCGTAAGCATCCTTGACGATCAGAGACAGATCTGCCTTGCTGGCCAAAGTGTCGCACAGCACCTGTTCAAATTTGTAAATATAACTAAAGGGGGACTGCCGCTGTGCCAGCTCTTGCAGCACCTTAGCGTGGCTTGCGTAGGTTTCGGCAGCATTTTCCGGAATGTGGGCGGACATGGTGCCCAGCAGCGGATCCTCTGCCAATATGTAGAAGCAGGGGTTATTGCCCTCCGCCATACCGGTGGAGCCCATATCCGGCTCGATCTTATTGGGCAGATCCAATGCGCACAATTCCTCATAGGTGTAGCCAAAGAGGAATTTGCAGTGTTCCTCAAAGTCATAGCCTTCGCTGGTTCCGCAGCTTTCAATATAGTGATAGTAACCGCCAAGCTGGGCCAAAGAGGAGCTCTTGCCGCCCCACCAGGTGATCATCAGATCATCGATACCGCACGCTGCACAGCCTGCTTTCGCCGTATCCACCAGGGATGCGGTGATGTAGTTTTCCGGGGCAAAGGAGGTGTAGCCGTGGACCATACTGGCAAAGGATACATGGGGCGAAAGCTGGCGGATATAGCCAACAAATCGTTTGAAATCCTCCACATCCCGGATCACATAGTTCCAGAAGATCAGGCGGACCTCCGGGAAATTGTCGGTAATTTCCTTCTTAAAGTCCTTCCACAGCCACAAAGGCGGATTGATATATCCCTTATAGTTGATCTCAAATAGATTATCATACCAGATCGCCAGGTCTGTAAAGCCAACCTTTTTGGCAATTTCCAGCACACGCTTCAGGTGGCGAATGTACATCATAGAGGGATCCGGCAATGTGTCGTCCACAAACCAGTGGTAGCGGCCCTTACCCATAAAGTAGGCCTCGTCCATGCCCAAATTGATCCGGTTGGTGGTGTAGCACTGGCGCAGGCTCCTGAGCATCCGCTCAATCAGCTCGTAGGTGCGCTCATAGTCCACCAACAGGGTGCCGGCAATATCGAATACATCACTGTAGGCGCCCCATTTAAACAGGTCGGACATATGCCCCAGGGTCTGCACACTGGGCACCAGCTCCACAAACATCTTATCACCGAATGCAGCCAGCTCCTTCAGCTCCTGCTGAGAGAAACGGCCCTTCATATAGCCAAAATAGGGCTCCTCCGGGACCTCATAGCAGATCTCGGTATACAGCTCCATATAATCGTAACCCATCAGGGCGTGCTGCACCAGCAGGTCCTTAACGCCCCGGACGCTCATCACATGGGAGGACGTGTTCTGCATAGTGCCGTAGTGCTCAAACTGGCACTGTACGCTGATATGGCGGTCCGGACCGTCCACATGCTCCACCGCAAGAGAAAAAGCCCGGAAGAACAGACAGTCCTTGCCGTAGGTGACCGCAGCCTTGTGGTCCTTCACATCCACCGTAATGCCTTCGCAGCCCTGTCTGCAGCTCACTTCATAGCCATTTTCGTCTAAAACAAATCCCAATTGGTTTTGAATTTCCGCCATACCGGGCAGGAACTTTTCTTGTCCAATAAAATGGATTTTTTTCATTTCAAACACCTCTTTACATACAGTGAATTCACTGTGTTGCTGCTAAGAACAATTTAACCCCATCCCCGGCAAAAGTCAAGGATGGAGTTAACGGATTATTTGGATTTTTCAACTATATTTTTATCTTTTTCAATTTGGTTCTTCAGGTCGGACAAATCCGGGAATTTGTGCTCCGGACGGAGAAATCTTCGAAAGCTTACCGTAATCGTTTTCCCATACAGATCGCCGTCAAATTTCAGCAGATGGCTTTCCACGATAATTCCCTTTCCGTTCACCGTGGGCCTTGTGCCCACATTGGTCACCGCCTGATAGGTTTTGCCGTCTACGGTGACGGTGCTGTCATATACCCCGGAGGGCAGCACAACCAACTCCGAAGGGTATTGCAGATTGGCTGTGGGAAAGCCGATGGTCCTGCCAAGCTGTTTTCCCGGAGAAACCACGCCGCTCAGGCAGTGGTCATGACCTAAAAACCGGGAAGCCTCCTCCATTTTCCCCTGCTCCAGCAGGCTGCGGATATGGGTGGAGGATATACGGATGCCATCAAGCTCCTGCTGGCAGACCACTGCGCAGGGTAAATTTCTTTCCCGGCACCACTGCTGCAGACTCATGGCTGTTCCCTGACCCTTCCGGCCAAAAAGGAAGTCACTACCGCAGACAAAACCTGCAGCGCCATACTGCTCCGTCAGGTCCTGCAAAAACTCCTGCCAGGATGTGTTCATCAGCCGCTCATCAAAGGCAAGCTCCACCACACGGTCCGCACCATACTGCCGGAGCAGCAGTTTTCTGTCCTGCAGAGAATTGATCAGGCCGGGGGCTTTGCCTCTGAGCAGGCTGTCCGGGTGACCGGTAAAGGTCACGGCACCGCATTGTTTTTCCTGCTCCGCGGCTAACGCCTGACAGGCCTTTAACAAGGCAGCGTGACCCAAATGGACCCCGTCAAAATATCCCAATGCATAAATCGTCTGTTTCATTGCGATTTCCAATCTTTGAAGAATTTATACCTCAAAAAAGCTTTTTACCGTACTCATAATGCCGTCACGGACCTGGGCCAGCATTAAAAATTCACCGTTTTGGGAATAAGCTCGGTAAGTCCCATCCGGCACAGAAAGGGAAAAGCTGTTGCCGTTGCGGCACCGTTTTTCCTGGTTGGC
>JAFSET010000072.1 GCA_017435615.1 Oscillospiraceae bacterium
AGGAAAAGGTTATGTCCATCGGCGAGAATATGCAGATCCGTCGTTTCGACCGCTTTGCTGACAACTTCTCCGTTGCCTATGTGCACGCCGGCGGCTCCCACGGTGTTCTGGTGAACCTGGCTGTGGAAGGCGACATCGACGCTACCGAGATCGGCAAGAACGTTGCGATGCAGATCGCTGCTATGAACCCCAAGTACTGGGATAAGTCCCTGGTGCCTCAGGCTGACGTGGATCACGAGCTGGCTGTTCAGGTTGCCGCTATGGACAACGATCCCAAGATGGCTTCCAAGCCTGCACAGGTTAAGGAGAAGATCGCTGCCGGTAAGATCAATGCCTTCTTTAAGGAGATCTGCTTGCTGCAGCAGGACTTCGTCCGCAGCGACCTGTTCCAGGGCTCTGTGGAGGGCTACATTGCTGACGCAGCCAAGAAGCTGGGCGGCAGCGTGAAGTTCGTCAACGCTCTGCACTATGTGAAGGGCGAAGGCATCGAGAAGAAGGAAGAGGACTTCGCTGCTGAAGTCGCTGCTCAGATCGCCGGTGCCGGCAAGTAATGAAAAAATCAATTCCGGGATGGTTCGCCATCCCGGAATTTTAGTCTGTCAAGAAAACCCCTGTCATTGCGAGCCAGTGCTCACACTGGCGTGGCAATCCGTTTCTCAAAAAATTTCGTTTTTGCTTGTTTTTCAGGTAAAACATATACTTTTAGGAACGGATTCCCACGTCGCTTCGCTCCTCGGAATGACACGCATTTTCGGACAAGGTACTTTTTTGACACTCTGCAATTCCGGGATGGTTCGCAGTCCCGGAATTTTTTTGTGCATAGGGACCTACCTCTGAACGGTCCTGTTCAAAAAGGTTGATACTTATTCGGCTATCCTGTTAAAATCCACGCCGCGGCACTGGGTCCAGAAGTTTAATGCTTTGGCCACATCCGGCTCCGGCATATCAAAGTATTCCGCCAGCTCCCATAACTCCCGGCAGCCGCAGGCAAAGGCGGTGCGGAATTCCTCCTGGGTCAAAAACTGTTCCGCGCTCCATCGGTTGGCCCGATGCTCGCTGCGCTCCACCAGCTCATAGGGACTGCTGAGCTTGTGCAGCGCGCCGGTGGCGGCGTGGCCCAGCTCGTGGCAGCATACGCCACGCAGAAGCCTTGTGGAGCGGATCTTGGTAAAGTCTAAAAAAATCGCATAGTATTGCTGGTCCCGGATGGTAGCTCCCGGCTGAGGACAGCCTGCGTAGGGGATGATATCCACCTGGTTTGCCTTGCAATAGTCATAAAAATCAGATATTTCAAACACCTTTTGTTCGCCTTTCACGCATCAGCCGCACCATATCCCGGACGGCTCGCTTTTCCTCCTCGTTGAGTTCCTTAAAATCACCGTAAAATGCCACATCTACCTGTTCGAGAATGTCGGAGCCGTCCTCCTGGCCTAAAAGCTGTCCTACGGAAATGCCAAAATAAGAGGCGATCTTTTGGGCGGTTTCCGCATTGACGCTTTTTTTGCGACCCATTTTCAGGTCCGTCACCAGGCCTCTGCTCAGGCCAAGGTCATTGCAAAGGCGTCCCGGACGGATCCCACGCTGGGTACAAAGCTCCTCAATTCGTGCGTACAGGTTTTCCATACTCATATTCCTCTCTATATCTGATTCGGTGTCTATCTCTATTTTAGTACTTGAACGGGTACTTGTCAACAGAATTTTCAGATTTTTCCACATTCCTCCTTTCTGCAAGAAGGATAACAGACAAACGGTACAATAAATTGTACCAAATCATAAAAACACTATCTTTTTCGGTAACTGCTGGGGGATACCCCCTTTGTTTTGCGAAAGAGTCGGCTGAAATAAAAAGGATCGTCATAGCCAACCATTGCGGCGATCTGGGAAACCGGATAGTTCGTATTTTCCAGGAGGTTGACGGCGTTGTTGATCCGCAGGGCGGTGATATACTGCTTCGGTGACTGCCGGGTATAGGCTTTAAAGCAGCGCAAAAACCAGCTTACACTCATGCCAATGCTGCCGGCATAGTTCTCAATGGAGATCTGCTGATCCAAGTTGTCGGTAAAATACCGGATGGCCTGCTCCATTTGTTCCCGGAATTTCTGTTCTGTGTGGGATCGATCAGACAGACCCTCACGCCAGATCAGGATCAAAATCTGCCGCAGGTACATTGCCAAAAGATCCTGAAAGCCCGGCCCGCAGTTTTTCAGCTCCCGGATCATAGCCTGAAATAGCCTGCTGCAGGCATCCACCCGTTTGCATTGCAAAGCGCCCCTAATCCGGTATTCCTCCAAAATATGCTCCACCTGTCCGCCGGTGAAATGGACCCAGTAGATTTCCGGTTCGTCCTGGCCGTAGTACTCATAATGCTGAGGCTCAAAAGGTCGGTACAGGATCATACTGCCTGCATGGACCGGCTGCCGGTTACCGTCGATTTCAAACCAGGCAGTTCCGGCTGCAACATACAAAAGCTGATAGTCCTTCCGGCCCTGGGGGCGGCGTGTATGAAAGCAATCCTCGCCGGAAAAGCGGTAGCAGCCGCAGCTTCCCACAATCAGAGGCTGAGAGCTGTCGGAAAACGGTAAAATGGAATTGTTCAGGTACGATGCGTCAAAAAACATGGATCATCCCCCTTTCGGTTATACCCATTGTACCATTTTGTCCAGGTTTTGTCTAATCCTGTTTATGGTATTTTTCAAAAAATCGGATTACAATGGATTTAAAACCGATGCTGGTTCGGCAGAAAGGAGCAGTCTATGCGTCACTATGAAAATCTTTCCCTGTTCTACGAAAATCGCTTGCCCCAGCGATCCTACTATATTCCCTATGAGAGTCTGCAAAAGGCTCTTGGCGGCAACCGTTTTGAAAGTACATACTTCCGGCTGCTGAACGGAAACTGGGATTTTGCCTTTTATTCCCGGGATTTTGATCTGCCGGAGGACATCCGGGATGTGCCCTTTACCGACAGGATTCCAGTGCCTTCCTGCTGGCAAAATCATGGCTATGAGCAGCCATGCTATACCAATATCCACTACCCCTATCCTGTGGACCCACCCTATGTTCCCGACGAAAACCCCTGCGGCATTTACCGCACCGTCTTTTCTTTGGATGAACACTGGTCTGCACGGCAGACCCGGATCGTCTTTGAGGGTGTCTGCTCCTGCCTGTATCTGTATGTCAACGGAGAATATGTGGGATTTTCCCAGGGGAGCCATCTGCAGGCGGAATTTGACCTGACAGCCTTTGTGCACCCCGGTGAGAACACGCTGGTGGTAAAGGTTTTAAAGTGGTGCGTGGGCAGCTATTTAGAGGACCAGGATTTCTTCCGCTACAACGGCATTTTCCGGGATGTGTATCTGCTGTCCCGGGAGGAAAACTGCCTGCATGACATCCGCGTGGAGGCTGACTGCAAAACCGTTACCTGCTCTGCACCGGATTATCAGATTTATGATGCGGATGGGCGGCTTGCAGACCTGTCGGACCCCATTTTGTGGAATTCGGAGCAGCCCTATCTGTACACGCTGGTGGTCCGTACTGCCACAGAGTACATCCCCTTCCGGGTGGGTATGCGGCAGATCTCCGTCAGTGACAAAGGGGAGCTTCTGATCAACGGATGCAGCGTGCTTCTAAAGGGCGTGAACCATCACGATACCCATCCTGTGACCGGCTACACCATGACAGATCAGGATATTCGCAAGGACCTGGAGCTGATGAAGTCCCTGAATATCAACTGCATCCGCACATCCCACTATCCGCCCACCCCGGAATTTTTGTGCATGTGTGATCAGATGGGCTTTTATGTGGTGGTTGAATGTGACAATGAGACCCACGGCTTTGCCAACCGGTCTACCAAAAACTATTCGAAGTTTAACGGGTACGACAGCACAGACCCCGTTTGGCCCTGTACCGGGCCGCAGTGGAAGGCTATGCACCTGGAACGGATCCGACGCACTGTGGAAAGGGATAAAAACCACTGCAGTGTCATTATTTGGAGCATGGGCAATGAGGCTGCCTACGGTCCCAACACGGAAGCCATGCTGCGCTGGACGAAGGAACGGGACCCTTCCCGGCTGACCCACTACGAAGGCTGTGCCGTCGTAAACGATCAGGCCCCGGTGGATATGCGCAGCCGGATGTACCCTTCCCTGGAGAAACTGACGGAAATGGCCCGGGATGAGGATCCCCGGCCGGTGTTTCTTTGCGAGTACAGCCACGCTATGGGCAACGGCCCCGGAGATTTGGCCCAGTATATGGAGGTTTTCCGCAAATATCCCAAAGCCATCGGCGGCTGTATTTGGGAATGGGCTGACCATGTGGCCATTGTGGACGGCGTGCAGAAGTACGGCGGTGACTTTGGAGAGCTGACCCACGACGGAAACTTCTGCTGTGACGGCCTGGTATTTGCCGACCGCAGCTTTAAATCCGGCACCTACAGTGCCAAGGAGACATATGCCCCCTTCCGGGCAGAGCTGAAGGGTCGGGTCCTGCTGGTGACCAACGATTATGATTTCCGGAATTTGGTTGACCATCCGATCGTGCTGACCCTGACCTGTGACGGCAGCACCCTGCACCGGCAGGCCGTGACCCTGGATATTCCGCCCCATCAGACGGCAGAGTTTCCCTTGCCGGAAAGCTTCGTTATCCCGGAAAGCTGCATGTTAGGCTGCTACCTGTCGGTGTCGGTAGGGGACGGGGATGATTTTGTCGGCACCCGGCAGCTTGCGTTGCCGGTGAAACGGCTGCCGGTGAGCTGCGGCGCAAAGCCCTTGGCCCTGACCCAAACCAAAACCCATATAATCGCCCAAGGTCCCGGATTTCAGTATACTGTCAGCAAGCTCTACGGCCACATAGACAGCATATGCATCCACGGGGAGGAGCAGCTTGCGGGTCCTATGCGCTGGTCTGTTTGGCGCGCGCCTACCGATAACGATGTTTCCTATGAGAGCAGTTGGAGAATTCAGCGGTTTCATCTTGCCGGAACCAAAATCTATGAGACATCCGTGGATGGAAATACCGTTACGGTCAGAGGCAGCCTCTGTGCCCTGTCCAGAAGTCCCTGGCTCCACTTCACCCAAACACTTTCCTTCTTCTGTGACGGCAGCGTTTTCCTGAGCATTACGGCAGACAAAGCGGAAAATATCTGTGACTATCTGCCCAGGTTCGGCCTGGAATTTGCGGTTCCCAAGGAAAATTTGGCCTTCCGGTATTTTGGACACGGCCCGTTGGAAAACTATTGCGATATGCACGCCCATACCCCGGTGGGGCTTTACGACAGCACAGCCCGGGAGGAATATGTTCCCTATGTAAGACCCCAGGAGCACGGCAATCACTATGGCGTCCGTCAGCTTACCCTGGGGGAAACGCTGAAGTTTACGGCAGATGAGGACTTTGAGTTCCAGGTCAGTCAGTACAGCCCCCAAATGCTGACCCAGGCACGGCACACCGATGAACTTTCCGCAGACGGCAAAACCTATGTCCGGGTAGACCATAAGGTGTCCGGAATCGGCTCTGCAAGCTGCGGTCCGGTGCTGAACGAAAAATTCCGTTTCAGCCAGCATCATTTCTCCTTTGATCTTGTGATCCAGCCTGTATCATAAAGAACACACAAGGATGCCTGATTGAGAAAACGGCATCGTACTTGTAGGGACCGGCCTCCGGACGGTCCCTACAAGTGGATCTTGCGCACTTTCGTAACAATGACACACGGATGGGATTCATGAAACAGAGAAACCGCCCATAGACAGAGAACCGTCCCCTGCCTTGTCTGGTATCGAGTTGACGCTATAAATGATATATGGTATAATACCGGTGGTTCAACAAACTGAGACTTATCGGAGGCTAAAAAATGAATAAAACTTTGAAAAAGGTGATTTTACTTGCAATGATTGTGGGTTGTTGCGGAACCCTTTTGCTTACATGGGTAGACTATAGCGGAGTGCAAACATTAAATGGAACATCAATATTGACGGGAAACGCAATGCTAACATTGCTGATATTTGGACTGTACGGTGTTAGCGTGTTGTTTTATGAAAAAGCACCAACGGTATTCTTTCACACAGGTTTATCCGGCTTGAGCATGCTTTTTGCAATTATGCTTTCTAAATTTGAGATGTGGGGCAGATTTGGTAATCATTGCATTGGACCGTATGTTGGACTGTCTTCTGCGTTATTGACGATTGTTGTATATGTTCTGCTAAATATGAAAGATCAAAAAAGCTAGTAGGATGACCAACGTCACTTAGGGGAGGGAATACTCGACCTTAGCCCGTTCGGGCTGACACCTTTCCCAGAGGGAGTGTCCGCATAGATTTTCAGGCTCGTTGCACAAAAATCTTTCTTATTCGTTTATGCATAGAAACAAAATCAGCCATCGAAGTCCAATTTTGTTTCGGACACCCCGGGAGGGGTGTCCCTACGATAATCCCGCAACTGCTCGATAAACTACAGCTTTGTGGGGGCACCGACAATTATCTGAAAAGAAGTGCGGCTTGAAGGCTTTCGGCTCGTGCAAAAAAACACCCCGTCCGGTGGACGGGGTGTAGTAGGTTGATGAATGATCAACGCTTGGAGAACTGAGGTGCGCGACGGGCAGCCTTCAGGCCGTACTTCTTTCTTTCCTTCATTCTGGGGTCACGGGTCAGGAAGCCTGCGGCCTTCAGAGTGGCACGGTACTCGGGGTTGATGCCCAGCAGAGCACGGGAGATGCCGTGACGGATCGCGCCGGCCTGGCCGGAAACGCCGCCGCCTGCGACGGTGACAACGATGTCGACCTTGCCCAGCATATCGGTGCTGACCAGGGGCTGACGAACGACCAGCTTCAGGGTCTCCAGACCAAAGTAGTCGTCCATATCACGGCCGTTGATGATGATGGAACCGGTGCCGTTTTCGTACACGCGAACACGGGCAACGGAGGACTTACGGCGGCCGGTGCCGTAGTTATACTTTCTTTTGCTCTCGTACATATTCGTCTACCTCCAAATCAGTCCAGGGTCCATGCGACCGGCTTCTGAGCAGCGTGGGGATGCTCTTCGCCCTTGTACAGGTGCAGACGGTCCATGCAGTGACGGCCCAGGGTGTTCTTCGGCAGCATACCCTTGACGGCCAGCTCCATTGCGTAATCGGAACGGTTGTTCATCATCACGCGGGCCTTGGTTTCCTTCAGACCGCCGATCCAGCCGGATACGCGGTAGTAGCTCTTCTGATCCAGCTTCTTGCCGGTCAGGATCGCCTTGTCGGTGTTGATCACGATGACGCAGTCGCCGCAGTCAACGTTGGGGGTGAAATCGACCTTGTGCTTGCCACGCAGCAGGTTGGCGACGGTGACGGCGGTGCGGCCCAGGGGCTTACCGGCGGCGTCTACAACATACCACTTGCGCACTACGGTCTCGGTCTTAGCCAGAGTAGTGGACATTATAGATTCCTCCAATTAGGTTAAAATATTTTGACATTTTCCGTTCCACACAGTACAATAACTGCAGGACGCTTGAAATTTATACCATAAGGTTTTTAGATTGTCAACCGGTTTTTTAAAAAAATTTATGAAAACCGAGATAAGCTTTCAAATGCTCCTAAATGCTCCCTAATACTCCCAAATTCTCACTTCCTATTTTTCTTTATTTCGGAGGTTTTTTCTATGCAAAAGCTGATCGGCCTGGTTCGCCGGTGCGTGGAGGATTACCGGATGATCTGCCCCGGTGACCGCATTGGTGTAGGCGTATCCGGCGGTAAGGATTCTGTGGCCCTGCTGGTGTTTTTGGCGGAACTGAAAAAGTACTATCCCCAAAGCTTTCACCTGGAGGCCATCACCGTGGATATGGGCCTGGGAATGGACTACAGCCCCATGGAAGCGCTGTGTGACCGGCTGGAGGTCCCCTTTACCCAGGTAAAAACGGAGATCGGACCCATTGTATTTCAATACCGGCAGGAGAAAAATCCCTGCTCTATGTGCGCGAAAATGCGCCGGGGCGCGTTAAATCAGGCTCTGTTGGAACGGGATCTGCACAAGCTGGCCCTGGGGCATCACTACGATGACGCTGTGGAGACCTTTTTGATGTCGCTGCTGTTTGAGGGGCGCATTAGCTGCTTCCAGCCGGTGACCGACCTGGACCGCACCGGCATTATTCAGATCCGGCCTATGCTGTATATCCACGAAAAAACGGTGGACAGCTTTGTCAAACGATTTGACCTGCCGGTGATCGAAAACCGCTGCCCCATCGATAAGACCACCAAGCGTGAGGAGGTCAAGCAACTGATCTATCAGTTATCTGCCACCTATCCGGATTTGAAGGAACGGATCTTCGGCGCCATGCAGCGGCTGCCTCTGCCGGAATGGGGGCCGCAAGGCCGCTACAAACGCCCAAAGGATCAACCGTAAGGAGCAATGTCGTCAAGTTAGTGTCATTGCGAACCAGTGACAGATGTCACTGGTCAATCTGTCAAAAAACCCCTGTCATTGCGAGCCAGTGCGCACACTGGCGTGGCAATCCGTTTCTTAAAAGATTCCGTTTTTGCTTATTTTTCGGGTAAAACATATACTTTTAGGAACGGATTCCCACGTCGCTTCGCTCCTCGGAATGACAATGATGTTAACTTAGTGGCATTGCCATAAGGAGGAATTTATTATGAAATTTTTGATGTTTGCGGATCTGCACTATGCCCCCGGCGTGTTTTACGGTTCCGATTTGGATACGCCCCGGATGTTTATCCGCCGGGCCCAGGAGGAAAACTGCGACTTTATTCTCCACGCCGGTGACCTGTGCCACGGGCCGTCCCGGGTGCCGGAGCTGATGGAGATTTTTGACAATTCCCCCATCCCTGTATATCACTGCCTGGGCAACCACGATACAGACGGCACGTCCTACGCGGAAACGCTGCGGCTGTACCATATGCCTGACGGTCACTATTATTTTGACACCTGCGGTCACCGTATTTTGGTACTGGATCCCAACTATTGCAAGGTGGACGGGGCCTATGTCCATTACGATATGGGAAACTACTTCCAGTGGCCCGGAAACCGGGACTATACGCCGCCGGAGCAGCTTGCGTGGCTCGAAAAGGCCATCGAAGAGTCCCCCTATCCCTGCATTTTGGTCAGCCACGACAGCTACGAACGGGAAACCACCTCTTCCCGGGATTATAAGCAGGTGCAGAGCATTATCCGTCAGGCCAACGAAAAGCAACCCCATAAGGTGCTGATGGTCATGAACGGACACCATCACCGGGATTTTATCCGAATTCTGGACAATGTGATCCACTGGGATGTGAATTCCGTCACCTATGACTGGGTGGGAGAGCCGGAGCATCAGGGAATGTATCCCCAGGAGCTGTACGAGAAGTGGTCCTGTATGAAGAATATTGTGCCCTACACCGATCCGCTGTATGCCATCGTCACCGTGGAGGGCACGACGGTCACCATTGAAGGGACCCAAAGCACCATGCTCAACGGCGTCAACCGGGAGCATATCGGCGCAAGGCTGCTGGACAATTCAGGCCGTTCCGTAACGCCCTGTATCCAGTCCTGCAAGCTGACACTGCTGTAATAAAACATGGGGCGTTGCCGGGTTTGGCAACGCCCCTTTGCGTATCAAATTTGAATTCCAGTTTATAGAGCGCCTAAACACCCTCTCCCTCTAGGAGAGGTGTCAGCCCGAATGGGCTGACGGAGAGGGCTTTTGCGGCGCTTTACGGCCCTCTCAGTCAAAAATCAAAGATTTTTGCCAGTGCTCTGCGGAGCACTCGGTCGCGGCTCTGACAGTCCACCGGACTGTCATTCACTACCGCGACTGCGCTTCGCTTACTCCCAAAGGGAGAGCGTGTCGTTCCCTAAAGCCTGCAACGGCTCGATAAACAAAATTTGAGGGTCAGATCACGTGCAGGGCAATGAGGACCTGCACAGTGACAAAGATGGCGTAAATAGCCAGAAGGGCAAAGCCCTGTGCCCGGTAGAGCTTTTTCTTCAGCAATGCAGGCAGGGTCATAATGGCCATGACCGCCACCATCAGAGGAATTTCCATCACCAGGGAGGCGTTTTGACCGAAGATCAGGCTGCTTTCCGGCACTGCGAAGGGGGACAGGGTGACGGCCACGCCGGACACCAGCACCAAATTGAAGATGTTGGCACCGATGATGTTGCCCAGGGACAGGGCACCGTGGCCCTTGGCCAGGGCGGTGATGGCGGTGACCAGCTCCGGCAGGGAGGTGCAAAGGGCGACCACAGTCACGCCAATGACGGAGGTGGGGATGCCGGCCATGGTGGCCAGGCTGACAGAGGACATCTCCAAAAAGTCCGCACCGAAAGCGATCAGAGCGGCGCTGACCACCAGCACCACAATGTCCTTCAGCAAAGAACCCTGAGGGGCTTCACTGTCTTCCTCGTGCTCCACGGAATCGGGATTTTTAAAGCCCTGACGGACGGTCAGGATCATATATACCGCGAAAATACCCAGCATGATCAGGCCCATCCAGCTATAGAAGTAACCGAAGGCGTAGGCGCAGAGCATATACACCGCAGCGGACAGGAAAAAGAAGATCACCGGCATCACGATGGCCTTCCGGTTCACCGGGGCCGGACGGACGGCAATGGTCAGGGCCGCGATGAGCGAGGTGTTGCAGATGATGGAGCCGATGGCGTTGCCGTAGGCAATGGCACCGTTGTTATTCAGGGCGGCGGTGGTGGATACCATCACTTCCGGCAGGGTGGTGCCGATGGATACCACGGTAGCGCCGATGATGATCTCAGGCACACGGAACCGCTTGGCAATGCCGGTGGCGGCATCCACAAACCAGTCACCGCCTTTGATCAGCAGCACCAGACCCACGGCAAAGATCAGCAATGCGCCCCAAAAGGATGTGCTGAGGTTGTTCAGAAAGAGGTCGATCTGTTCAAACATGAAAAATACTCCTTTTATTATAGTTTGTGCCGGGAGCAAAAAAATAACCCCTGCATACCGCAAAACGGATGCACGGGAATCCGAAGGGGCCGCACACATCCACGGGATGCATGAGTCTGGCGGTTTAAAGCAAGCCAGGCACAAGGCCGAACTGTTGACTTGCTGCGCTTGCGCGCTCGCTACTCCCTCACAGCATATTCTAAGTAAGATGGTATCACGAAATGTAAAAATTGTCAACACGGCAAATTCCTATTCAGAGAACGTTTATCAAATCCCGTAGGGACACCCCTCCCGGGGTGTCCGAAACAAAATCGGGACTCCATGTGCCGATTTTTGTTCTTCTTTCTACACATAAATGGTATGCATAATAAACCTTGACGAGAATGATTCCTTGCGGACACCCCGGGAGGGGTGTCCCTACAAAAAGCCTGTATCAGTTCTATGAATTGGACAGGGGTGTTGCGGTTGGCAACACCCCTGAAAAGGTTACTGCAAGGCAAATACGGCTGTGCCGGGGGCGGTGAGGGCCAATGCGCTGACCTGGTAAAGCACCTTGGCGGTCTGCCCTCTGGTCAGAGGCTGGTCGTAGGCAAGGGCAATGCCGTTTTCCGCCATGACTGCAAGGGAGTCGGCTGCCCACACCGGAATTTGATCCTG
Source organism: Oscillospiraceae bacterium (assembly GCA_017435615.1). GTDB lineage: Bacteria > Bacillota > Clostridia > Oscillospirales > Oscillospiraceae > Faecousia. Next base: position 11,544 of record JAFSET010000072.1, read on the forward strand.
TTCCGGAAGCGCGTTCTGCCGGGTCAGATCCAAAGCGTTTTGCAGCATCACCGCCGCTTCCGCACCGGTAATGGGCTGATCGGCTTCAAAGCTGCCGGTCTGGGTTTCCGGCCAGCCCTCCAGCAGCCCGGAGCGCAGTGCCGCGCCTACATAGGGTTTCAGCCACAGCGGCACATCGGTGGAGATCGCGGAAAGATCCTCTTCCTCCAGGGGAATATCCAGCACCTTTACGGCCATAGCCAAAAAGTCACCCCGGCTGACGGTCTTTTCCGGGCAGAAGCAGCTTTCGCCGCTGACGGTCTCGCCGGTGAACAGGCCGGTGTTTTTCAGCCATTCCGCCTCAAAGCGGCAATCGGTGCCTGCCGTATCGGCATACTGCCGGCTGTCGGTAGGCTTTAAGATCTGCACTGTCACCGTTGCCTCCCGGGAGACCTTGCCTGCGGTGTCGGTGGCGGTATAGGTGAAGGAGTCCACCCCTACCTTGTTTTTCTTGGGGGTATAGGTGAAGGAGCCGTCCTCCCGGACAGTCACCTCGCCCCGTTTGGGCTGACGGATCACGGTGTAGGTCAGGGCCTCGCCCTCCGGGACGGAGGCCTTCAAAATGCCATCGTTGGGCAAATTCTTATAGGTCTCCAGGGCCAGGTCCTCCGCAACAGGCGGCTGGTCCGTTTTGCCCTTGATGGAGATGGTCATGGTGGCAGAGGGCGCAACACGGTTTTCGTAAATGGGCAGATAGGTGACTGAGGCGGCGGCATCCTCCTCGGTGCGCAGTGGGGCAAAGGTCATTTGGCCCACCTGCTCCGCTGTCAGGATATCTCCGGAGCGCAGGACCCGGTTGCCCAGCAGCACCGTACCGGCAGAGCTGTCCGGAAGACCGGTGATGCAGATGCCTGTCAGCTCACCGGTTTCGGAAAAATCCTCAGCGGTGAAGCAGTAGGTGCTGTCACAGTCCACCTCTGCGGCCAGCACCCCAAAGAACAGTCCGGCGGCGCATACAATGGCGCAAAAAAGACTTACGATTCGAATAAAAGACATATCTGTTTCCTCCTGAAAATGGTGTCCGCAGGTATTGTTTGCCGGGTCAAGCACAAATATGCAATGAAAAAAATCTTTTCCATTTACAGAAAATGTATGCTATAATGGGAAAAACAAAGGAGGAGATCCAATGAGAAACTACGAAGCACCGAAAGCGAAGGGTAAGCCGGACTGGTCACAGGTCCCGGTTGCGCCTATTGACAACCGCCTGTGGTCCAATGTGGACGGCATCACGCCCACGGCCCAGCTTTGCTGGGATGAAAAAGCACTGCACGTGCGGCTGCAGACGCTGGAGGAGCATATTTTGTGCCGGTTTACAGGCCCTTTGGCAGATGTCTACAAGGATAGCTGCCTGGAATTTTTCTTCTGTCCCAAGCCGGAAGGGGAGCGCTACTTCAATTTTGAGTGCAATCCCAACGGCGCAATGTACATTGGCTACGGCCGTCCCGGTACACTGCGCTGCCGGCTGACCATGGATGAATTTGAGGGCCTGGCTGCAGAGCCGTTCCGGTTCCCCGGCGGCTGGGGCATTGAGCTGACCATTCCGGCAAGCCTGATAGAGATCTTTGTTCCGGATTTTAAGCTGTACGAGGGCCAGGTCTTGAGAGGAAACTTCTTCAAATGCGGTGACGAAACCGTGCAGCCTCACTATATGGCCTGGAGCAAGGTGGATGTCCCTGCACCCCAGTTCCACCTGCCGGAATTTTTTGGAAACATTGTTTTGAAGTAAACAAATTTTGATTTATCGAGCAGTTTGGAATATGCAGAAACCTACCGTTTTGTCATTGCGAGCCAGTGCGCACACTGGCGTGGCAATCTCATAGTGAAGCTTTATTCGATTAGAACACCAAAGGACCCGTTCCTGCCTAAAAATAATTTTTTTCTTTATTATTTACGGTCTCAAATATCCTTTGGCACCATAAATGAATAACGTTTCACTATGAGATTGCCACGCCGCTATATAAGCGGCTCGCAATGACACAACTGGGAGGTTTTCTCAATTCGCTGGCTCGCAATCTTCACGTGTTTGCACACCACTATGAACGAAAGCACGCCCACGCCTCCCCTGTAGGGGAGGTGGCCGAGCACAGCGAGGTCGGAGGGGTTAGAGGAGTTTGGAAATAACATCAGTAGATTAATTGTTGGAAACTC
>JAFSET010000073.1 GCA_017435615.1 Oscillospiraceae bacterium
ACATTGCCTGCAGCAGCGTCTTCAAAGTGTCTTCGCACTTGCCGTACATTCTGACGATGTAGTGCAGGGGGCTGTAGTTGACGGTCATACTGTCTGTGCCGTCAGAAACTGTCAGTACAATTTCATTGGAAAGATCCTGGGGATTGATCCCGGAGACCTCCACATAGTACAGTCCGTTCTTTTCACAGGCTGTGTAGCTGCTTTCGCCCACTTTGAAGCGGTAGCTGTCAACATTTCCGCTGACATCGAAATAATACCGTACCGCAGTCTTGTTGGTAAATACCAATGATGCACCGTAGAACTGAATACCTTCCACGCTTCCGCTGAGGGTCATCTGAATACCGCTTTGGGTAGGAACAGCGGCTTCCTCCACCGCGATGCCCTGATTGGCCAGGTTTTGGGTGTTGTAATCAAAATAGAGCTGCGCCTTGCCGCCGTAGTTCAGCATATATTGGACCAGGGACTTTAGCTCTTCACTGTAATCTCCGGCCAGGATGGTATCAGCATACTGCCGCACGGAATAGGCATGCACACCGCCGGTTTCCTCACCGTTGCTCAGCTGCAGCTTGATCACATCCGTCATCTGCGCCGCTGCCACATTGGCAGAGAAGATGTAATGGCCCTGGGCATCCTGCTGAGCTTCGGAAATCTTATACCGGACGGGATCGCCTTTGCCAACGGTAATATTCATATAGCCGTCAGCCGCAACGCTCTGCTCCACCTGGACATAGAAGTTCAGGTTCAGGTCGTCACCCAACGCCAAATTCCAGCTTACAATGCCGCCCATGCCGTCATCCACTTCAAAATCGATGGATACCACATTGGTAGCAAAGTCCGTCTTGTTGCCGCCGTTGACCTGCTCGGAGAACAGCTTCAAGGTGTAGCTGCCCACAAGGCCCTCCGGCATGGCAACCGAAACGGTGCCGCTTTGGCTGTTATGGGCAATCCCCGCATAGTGTACCGTGTTGCCGTCGGCATCCAGGATGACAGCGGAAACGCAGGCGTTTTCCCCGGTCATAGCACCGGAATAGGTCACATCCACGGTCCAGTCGGCATAGCCCTTGCTTTGCTCACCGATCACAGCCGATGCGGTGAATTCCGCGTTTTCCTCCAGCAGGACGACCTTGTAGCCGTCTGCCACGGATTTGAGCATCGCGATCTTGCCGCTGTCCAGGTTCATAGCCGGACGGGCATCGTACTTTGCCGCCACATGGGGCGTACCCACCAAGCCAATGTCACTGACTACACCTGCAAAGATGCCGGTGTTGTCCGCACAGCCGGAGCGCAGCCACCAGCCGTTGCCGGCCGGTGCGGACGCTGCGTCCAAATAAGTACTTGCTTCTTCCGCAGACAGGAAAAATACCTGTTCGCCGCTTAATGCGCTCTCATTCCAAGCATATCCGGCGTATGTGCCTGCCGCGTCTTCCTTGGTTACCGGCTTGATGGCGGACAGCTCTGCTTCGGTAAAGACTTCAGCGGCATAGGCTTCTGCCCAGGCCTTTGCGTCACTGCCATCCCACGCGTTGGTCAGGCCGCTGTCTTCAAACCGGATGCTCTGGGCCGCCACATCGGCTGACAGCAGGAATATTCCGGCTTCGCCTACGTTGTCAGCGACCTCATCCAGCACCAGCCATTTGTGTTCGCCGTAGTAAAGATACTGCCCCCTGGCAATATCCGCCACGCTTAACACCTGCGTATCCGCTTCCGCCGCCAAACAAATGGCAGGCAGGAAGCCGATCATCAGGCAAACAGCCAGCAGAAGACTTAACATTCTTTTATTCTGCTTCATATATTTGACCTCATTTCTCAGTATTGATAAGAAACACTTCTAATCGGTCACGCATTATCATCAGTCAGGAACTTCAGATTATCCACATACATACCGTCACCGACCATGGCATTGGCCGAATCCATATCCGGTGCAAACCGAATAATGGCGATTTGGCTGATCTGCTCCTCGGTCAGACCCTTTTCCAGCAAATCGATGGTGTAGGTAGTCCAATCGCTTGTTGCGGGGTTGGCTGCCACCAGATCCTCGCCCAGCTTATTGCCATTGGCATCATGGACAGACACCCACAAATTCTTGCCTGCAGCGGCACGCTTAAGATCAAATGTCAGATATTGGGAGCGCTCTGTGACAGCAGTCGGCAGCTGGATATTCAGCTGCAGCCATCTGCCGGGGTCGGCACTGACTACCTTCACCGCAGCAGCCTCATGGCTGCCGTTGGTAACCTTGCTCTGCACCAATACGCTGTATTTGTCCGCAATGTTGCAGGACACGGAAGCAACGGAAATCAGGTCATCATCCTGCAGGAATTGCAGATTGTCCACATACATGGCCTGCCCTGCCAAGGCAGAAGATTGGATACTCGGTGCAAACCGGATTGCTGCCACCTGGCTAACCTGTTCCTCGGTCAGGCCTTTGCTCAGCAAATCAACGGTGTAGGTAGTCCATACGCCCGCCGCAGGCGTAACTGCCACCAGATCCTCGCCCAGCTTATTGCCGTCGGCATCCAGGGCGCAAACGTACAAAGTACCGCTTGCAATTGTGCGTTTTACATCAAAGCTTACGTATCTTGTCTGTCCTTTAAAATTGGTCGGGAAGTACACATCAAACTTAGGCCATGCCCAAGGTCCATCCTGCGTAGCCGTAATAGCAACAGCATCGCCGGTACAGTTGGTCACAGCACTTTGCAGTTCAATGGTGTAGTGATCCTCGGAGGAATTTGCCCATGCAGAGCCAGTCAGCAAGTCGCCCGTAAAGGCTTCCTCTTCCTCATTATCATCCTCAAACAAGAACCGCAAATTATCCACATACATAGCGTCACCGATCTGGGCATTGGCAGAATCCATATCCGGCGAGAAGCGAATGGTAGCAATTTGACCGATCTGCTCCTCAGTCAGACCCTTTTCCAGCAAATCGATGGTGTAGGTGGTCCAGCCGTTTGTTGTGGGGTTCGCCGCAACCAGGTCATTACCCAGCCGATTGCCGCCGGCATCATAAGCAGTCACCCACAGATTTTTGCCTGCGGCAGCACGCTTAAGGTCAAAGGTCAGATATTGGGAGCGCTCAGAAACCGCAGAGGACAAATTCACATTCAGTTGCAGCCATCTGCCGGGATCTGCGCTGGCAACCTTCACTGCAATAGCCTCATGGCTGCCGTTGGTAACCTCGCTTTGCAGCACAACACTGTATTTATCCGCAATATTACAGGTCAGGGCTGCGCCGGAGATCAAATCATCGTCCTGCAAGAATCGCAGGTTATCCACATACATGGCATCACCAATCTGGGCAGAACCGGAATTGATCATCGGTGAGAACCGGATCACAGCGATTTGGCTGATCTGCTCCTGGGTAAAGCCCTTTTCCAGCAGGTCCACAGTATAGGTCTTCCATTTGCCGTTTGCGGCACTGTAATCTGCCACCAAATCCGCATTGCCCAGCTTAGCACCATTGGCATCATAGGCAGAGATCCACAAGGTGCCATCTGCAGCTGCACGCTTCACATCAACCGTCAAATATCTTGTTCTTCCCTCTAATGCGGTAGACAGCTGGGCATTCAGCTGCGGCCATGCATTGGGATTGGCAGTGATCACCTTCAGCATAGCAGCTTCTTTGCTGCCGTTGGTGATCTGCGTTTGCATTGCCTGGGTGTAATTAACCTCCCAAGTGCCCTTCCAGGTGACCTCGGATGTCAGATCGTCATCGTGCAGGAACTGCAGATTGTCCACATACATGGCATCGCCGATCTGGGCAGAATTGGGGTTGATGTAAGGCGCAAAACGAATTCTTGCAATCTGTCCGATTTGTTCTTCGGTAAAGCCCTTTTCCATCAAGTCTATATTATACGTGGTCCAGCTGTTGGCTGCAGGGGTAGCGGCCAGCAGATCGCTGCCGATCTGATTACCGTTGGCATCCTGCGCAACCACATACAAGATACCGCCTGCCTCTGCACGCTTGACATCAAAGCTCAGGTATCTGGTCTGTCCGTCAAAGCCAGCCGGGAAATAGGCATCAAACTTAGGCCAATCCCAGGGACTGTCGCTGATAACCTTGATTTCCGCTGCCACAGAGCTATTGTTGGTAGCTTTTCCTTGCACGCTGATGCTGTAAGACTCCGGAGAGGAATTGACCCATATAGCCTGGTCACTCAAGTCGCCGTCGGTACGAAGCTGTACATACAGGTTATCCAGCCCGTAGCCGCTATCATCGGCGGTGAAGCACAGACCGGCAATCACATCACTGCCTGTTAAGCCCAGTGCTTCCAGGGATACGGTATGGCTCTGCCACTTGCCGTTGCCGGTTACCGCTGCCGCGCTGCCCATCAGGGAGCCGTCGGCTGCCACAGCCTGCACGCTCAGATCGCCGCTGACCTTTACCGCAAGGGTGAAGCCTTCCACGGCATCCAGGGCCAGTTCTTCGGCAAAGGTCACATTGACTGCGTTGGCCGTTGCCTGAACTGCTTCCAAGCTGCCATTGCCGGCAACCTGGCCCACGCCCTGCAGCCGCTGTCCGCCTGTGATCTGAGCAGCAGTGCCCAGCAGGTCACTGTCAGGCGCATCCAGCACAGTCAGCTCCGCGTGAAGATTATCCATAAAGATGCCGTGCTCCGTCACGCCGTCATAACGGCCCTCATAGCCGGTCATATTGTAGCTGAACTGAATACCGCGGATATCGGAGAAATCCACATCGGTAAATTTGCCCAGGCTGACGGTATTTGTCGTCCATCCGTTGCCATGGCTGGGATAGACCGCCGAGCTAAGCTGATACTGGTAGCCGGAAATGAGGCTCACTGCCAGCCAGTTCGTGTTATTCTCATTGGTAAACAGAGAGTCGAAGCACAGTTCGCTGTAAGCAGACCAGTCCAAAGGCTCGTCAAAATAGACCTTGCCATAAGGCCAGGCTGCCGCTTCCGTACAGGCTGCCTTCAGGGCAACACCGGTGCCGCCGTTGGTGACTGCGGTTTGCAGGCCATAGCTCCAGGCATTGCCGCCATAGTTTGTAAAGCTTACATAGGAGCTGCTGCCCAGAGCATCCACCGCAGGATCCTCCGACACAGCCTTTTCGTTGGCAAGAATATTTTCCAGGGCTGCCAAATCTGCCTTTTCCTTCACCCGGTTGCCGTCCACATCCGACCACTGGGTATCCTCTGCTGTACCGGCGCAGATCGCCTGCAGCAGAGTCAGATCGTCGGCATCCACTGTGCCGTCGCCGTTCACATCACCCTGAATACCAAGCTGTGCGGTACCGGTGGTGGTAACGCTTGCGGTAAGCGGCGCACTTCTTTTCTGGAAGAATTCCAGGGCGTAGGCATTTACGGTGTAGGTCTTGCCAGGCTGCAAGCCGGTAAGATTGACTGTATATGCCGAGGCAAAACGCTCTTGCGTATCGATATGGTGCTCGGTGGCAACTGCCCCCCGTGCCATCACCATGCCGTTTGCAGGGTCCACAGCCTCAACTACATAGGCGTGGATCATATCACTGAAGCCTTCCACCGCAGGCAGCTCAGCCGCAGGGATCTGCACCGTCACAGCGGTATCGGTAATGTTGCTGACACTCAGCGCTGCGCCTTCGGCAAAAACAGGGGCTGCAGCCATCTCGTAACGATCCGCGTGCACATAGGGACGGTCGGCTGTATCACAGGCATCGAAGGACCAGGTCTGCCCCAGCTTCACAGGGGTTTCCTCCGCAAAGCTATAGCGGTCAATGGACACCTGAGAGCCGGTAACGGTCATATACATTCCATGCTGTGTATCCCCGTTGAAGCCGTTGACGCTCACGGGCATTTCAGAGCTTCCGAGGCCGGACTGACCAAGACCGGAATAGTTGATGGTTCCGGTGTTGACCACCGTAAAGGGTGCCTGCCAGTCTTCGCCCTGCCAAATGCTTCTTTCATCGGTCAGGGGGCAATGGGTATGTCCGTTAAAGGCAACCGCATTGGGATACTTGACCAAATTCTCAAAGCCATCCTTGCTGTAGCTGTAGTTTCCAAAGCTACCGGGTACCGTCTGATAAACAGGATAGTGCTGGATATAGAAGACAGGCTTATCCGCACTGGCCGCAGCCGCCTCGGACAAATAGGCATCCACGGCAGATACGCCTTCCTTGCCGTTGTGTACGCCCACAAACTGATAGCCGTTGACCTCTTTGCGGAACGCATCGGTGTAGCTGCCGAGGCTTTCCGGCCAGTAGGCCTGAGCGATCAGGTTGTCGTCGTGGTTTCCGTAGATGACAATGGGCTCTACACCGGAGTCCGCCGGAAACACTTCAAACCATGTGGAGGCAAACTCCTCCATATAGTATTTCTGATCCTCCAGCGCTACTTCATCGGTGCCGTAGCCATCCTGCAGGTCTCCGGCCACGATAACCGCATCCACGCCCATCTCCTTGAAAACCTCAAGGGCTTTCTTGAAGCGAACGGTTTGGATCACCTTATCCGGGGCATAGCCCAGGTGAACATCACTGAGGATGCCCACACGCAGATCCGGTGTTTGCGCGTCAGCTTGCTCCTGCTGGGTTGCCAGTGCCGGCACGCTTACAGCCGGTGCAATCACAGACAGAAGCATCACCGCCACCAAAAACAGGGACAATACTTTTTTCATCTTCTGTTTCACGTTAAATGACCACCTTTGCAAAATATTTTAGGTTCTTGCGGGTGTTATATAAAGCTCCCGGGCTGTGCGCTCAGGCGCTAATATATACTGGGATTTTCATCAACAAGGCTTTCCACGGCTGCATCCAAATCGGTATGCAGTGCCTCTACCGCGCAGAGCAGCGCAAGCCGCTTCTGATGGAACAAATCCGAATTTCTTTCCGGCATAGTCCCCTCATACAGCCCATCAAAATAGGTCTGCAGCAATGCGTCAGCATCATACTGCGTACCGTTTGCGCGGTTATATTCCTCGATCTTCTGGGTAAACAGCCACAGATACTCATAGTCCTCACGGCTTTCCCGGATGGATTCCAGCCGCAGCGTGCCGATGGGGCCGTCGACGCCAAATTCCTTGCCGGGATACAGCAAATAGCCGTCACCGGGAGTCTGGGGAACGGTTTCCGCATCCGTCCACACATCTCTTTCGCCTGTGTAGCTGGTATACCAGTTGACTGCCCAGTACAGATCACCCTCTATGCCGTAATCATACTGCATCCAACTGATGATCCGGGAGCTGATCAGATCGTCATCCAAATGGTAGGTCGGATAGGGCGCACGGGGGTCCAAACAGCCGTACCACCAGACATTTTCACCCATCAGCCGGTCCTGGCTGTTCTGCCGGTCCAAATAGATCTGCCGCTGGGCCTCGGTATGGAAAAACCGGAATTTGGGACACCAGGTCTGCACGCCGCCCACCGTATCGGTTCCCACCAGCTCCTGACTGTATTCTACCGTCACCACATGCTTGAGTGACAGCAGGCTTTCCTTCAGGTCCGGATAAGCATTGAGTCTTTGGGCAACGGCAAGCTTGGCACTGGAGATGATCAGATCACTTTCCCGTACCAGCTCATAATCCTCCGGGCTATCCGGCTCGTCACAGATGCTGCCCAAATAATAATAGGCCTTCTCAAACAAGTCGATGGAGGTATTGCCTGCCTGACGAAGCTGGATGTTTTTATCTACCAAATGGTTCAGCACGCTGAGTACGCAGCTCTCATCCAGGTGGTTGACCCCTTCGATGCTGTTCACAGCGTAAGGCAGCGCATAGGAAGAGATTTTGGGGTTTTCCGCAAAATTCTCGGCAACATACGCTGCATAAGCGGCATAGTCGTTTGTAATATGGGGGCCTGGCTGATCCGGCATCACCCGCTTGTCGGCCAGGAACCAGAAATAATTTTCATACATCTGAGAGCTGGTGGTCCCCTCTCCCTGGGCAACATAATCGTACCAGATCAGGTACGCGCTTTGGGGATGGACCTGCTCAGGCATGGTCACATCGTAGACCGTCAGCTCTACAGGAACGCTACATTCTACACCGTCCAGGATCAGCTTGCCCTGACCTGTGTAGGTGCCGGCCTGGGCATCGGCAGGAATATTCACATTCAGCCAAATGCCCTGATTGTTTCCGGACTGGATGGAATTACAGCGGCGAAGCCGGTAGTTTTCCATCGGAACCAGTGCGTCCGGATAATAGCCCAAAACTGTATTGGGATTGTAGGTGGATGTGATCTGCATATAGTGCTCTGCGTAAATCTCAAAGCAATCGGCAGAGATCACCGCACCGCTTTGGGTGGTAATATCCCCCATGGAAAAATCGTAGTCGGCCACATCCTTGTCCGCAGAAACCATCAGCTGAATGGATTCCACATCCCCCTTCACACCGTAAAGCCGAAGCTTTTGGTCCCGGTCGTAGTCATACGTTTGGTCCTGCATGATATTTTCCGTGTTATATGCCCACCACAGCCTAACACCGTCCATCATCTGGGCATATTCTGTATACGAAACCGCTTCCAAATGGTAGCTGTACATTGCCTGCAGCAGCGTCTTCAAAGTGTCTTCGCACTTGCCGTACATTCTGACGATGTAGTGCAGGGGGCTGTAGTTGACGGTCATACTGTCTGTGCCGTCAGAAACTGTCAGTACAATTTCATTGGAAAGATCCTGGG
>JAFSET010000074.1 GCA_017435615.1 Oscillospiraceae bacterium
TGCCATGAATCTGAAAAAGCTAGCAAATTGGAGTTGGGATAACTCCGTTTTCTCGCAGATATTGCTTATATTTGCACCTAACTATACCAAAACCCCTGTTTTCGCTTAATGAAAACAGGGGGTTCTTTGACAGACTGAAAAGGGTCTGCTCACTTTGAGCAGACCCTTTTCTGTTATTTTTGAAGCTGCTGCTTCGTATACTGCAGGGTATAAAGCTGGTGGTAACGGCCCTTTTGCTGCAAAAGCTGCTGATGGGTCCCCTGCTCCACGATCTGTCCGTGGGACAGAAGGATGATATTGTCCGCATGCTGAATGGTGGACAGCCGGTGGGCTACCACCAGCATGGTGCCGATGGAGCGCATCTTTTCCAGGGAGTCCTGGATCAAAAACTCGGTTTCCGTATCGATGTTGGCGGTAGCTTCGTCCAGGATCATCACCGAAGGCTGATGGACAATGGTACGGGCAAAGCTCAGAAGCTGCCGCTGACCGGCGGAGAAATTGCTGCCCCGTTCCCGGACCTCATCGTCCAGTCCCTTTTCCAGCCGACTGATAAAGCCGTCGGCGTTCACATAGCGGCAGGCCTCCCAAACCGCCTCGTCGGTCACATCCTCCTTGCGCAGCAGGATATTGCTGCGGATGGTGCCGGTAAACAGGAACACATCCTGAAGCATCTGTCCGAAATGACGGCGCAGGGATGCGATCTTGATGCGGCGGATATCGATGCCGTCAATGAGGATCTGACCCTTTTGGATATCGTAATTGCGGCAGATCAGGGACAAAATAGTGGTCTTTCCGGAGCCGGTAGAGCCTACAAAGGCCACCGTCTGCCGGGGCTCAACCGTAAAGCTGACCCCCTTCAGGACCCACTGGTCCGGCACATAGGCAAACCACACATCCTTAAATTCGATCTTACCCTCAATATGCTCCAGCTCGATGGCATCTTCTTCATCCACCACCTGGGGCTGCATATCCATCACCGTGAAGATCTTCTCGGCAGAAGCAAAGGCGGATTGCAGCACATCAAAATGCTCCGACAGGGTTTGGATGGGGTCGAAGAACTTGGAGCTGTACAGATAGAAGGTCACGATGGTGCCGCTGGTGATCACCTGGCCCAGTACCTGGCCGCCGCTGAGAGCGCTCCGTCCGCCGAAATAGAACAGGCACAGCACGCAGCTAATATGCAGCAGGTAGACCATAGGCCGGAAAATGCCGTAGACGAACATTCTCTGGTACTTGGCACCGGTGAGCTTCTTGCTGAAGCCCTGGAATTGCTCCATTTTCTGCGCCTGCCGGTTGAAGATCTGGGTGATCTTGATGCCGGACAGGTTTTCCGACAGGAAGGTGTTCAGCTCAGTACGGGAGTCGGTGACACCCCGGTGAGCCTTCCGGGAGAACTTTTGGAAGATGGCGGTGAAAAGCACCACAAAGGGCACAAAGCACAGCACCACCATGGTCATGGCCACATTGTTGACCAGCATAGCTCCCAGCACGCCGAAGATCACCATAATGTTCTTCACCAGTGTCACCAAAACATTGGTGAACATCATGGAAATGCCGTTGGTATCGTTGGTGACACGGGTCACCAGCTTGCCCACGGGAATGTTGTTAAGCTGCTCGTGGGACAGGCTTTCGATGTGGGAAAACACGCTCAGCCGCAGGTCGGACAGGATCTTTTGTCCCACCTTCTGCAGGATCATGGTTTGAAAATACATACCCGTCAGGGATACCACCAAAATCCCCGCGTACAGCAAAACCTTGGTCAAAAGCTCGCTGTAGACAAACTCGTCCTTCACCAGCTCCTCAATATTACCGATGAGGGCCGGGGAAAGCAGGTCATAGACAATGGACACGGCCATGATCACCAGCACCAGCACAAACTGCTTCCAGTAAGGCTTGGCATAGCCCATCAGCCGCAAGACGATGGTCTTGTCCGACATGGACCTGTCGGACTGCTCGTCCTTTTCGTCACGGCGAAGCCGCAGGTACGCCAGGATAAAGCCGACGGTGAAGCAGCCGATCACCGCTGCCACCAAAATAACAGGCAAATACTCACGCATCCTGACCGCCTCCTTCCTCCTCCAGCTTCTGCAGGTCCACCATCTTGCGGTAGGCCTGGCTTTCCGCGTACAGGCTTTGGTGGGTGCCAAAGCCGGCCACTGTGCCGTCATCGATAAACAGGATCTTGTCCATCTGCTCAATGGTGGAGATCCGGTGGGCAATCAGGATGGTGGTCTTGCCCTGACGGGTCTGGCGCAAATTCTGCAGAATGGTGCGCTCAGTCTTGGTATCCACCGCGGATACGGAGTCATCCAAAATCAGGATGGGCGCATCCTTCATCAGCGCCCGGGCAATGGAGATGCGCTGCTTCTGTCCGCCGGACACGGTCACGCCGCGCTCACCCAAAACCGTTTCATAGCCCTGGGAGAATTCCCGGATGTTGCCGTCCACATCCGCCAGCTTGGCGGCACGGACGATGCTGTCGCAGCTCTGCTCCCCGGCGGCAAAGCCGATGTTGTTGGCAATGGTATCGGAGAACAGGAAATTGTCCTGAGGTACGTAAGCGCAGCCGGCACGTACATCCCGGATAGGTACGGTGTTGACATCGTGGCCGTCGATAAACACTGTGCCGTCCGGCACGTTATAGGTGCGCAGGATCAGATCCACCAGGGTGGTCTTTCCGGAGCCGGTGCGGCCCACAAGGCCGATGTTTTCACCGGCGTGGATGGTAAAGGATACATTGTGCAGGGCGTCAAGCTCTCCGTCGGGATAGCAGAAGTTCAGGTCCCGGAACTCAATGTCGCCACGAACCTCAGGCAGAGGCTGCACATCCGGCCGGTCCACCACATCCTGCTTGGCCTCCAACAGCTCGCCGATCCGCTTGACGGAGGCTTTGCCCCGGCTGGTCATATCGATCAGGTCCGCCACCGCCATAATGGGCCAAATGATGGCATTGAAATAGCCGATAAACTCCATCAGCTCACCGGCGTTGAACTGGCCCTGATAGACTAAGTAGCCGCCGTAGCCCAAAATAATGCAGATGACACTTTCCACAAAGGACATTACCAAGATCCGGAACAGCACAGAAGCCTTGGTAAACGCAATGTTTGCCTCCTCATTTTCCCGGTTCAGCTTTTGGAAGGCCCACAGCTCCTTGGCCTCCTTCACAAAGGCCTTGATCACCGCAATGCCGGAAAAGCTCTCCTGGGAAAAGTCGGACAGATTGGAAAAGGCCTCCTGGCGCTTTTCCCACTTTTTGGTCATATAATTGCCCACCAGGATGCTGGCAGACATCAAAAAGGCCATGGGTATCAGAGCCAGTCCGGTCAGCAGCGGGTCCATGGCCCACATTTTGGTGATGGCCAAAATGCCCAGGAAGCTGGCGTCAAAAAACTCCATAATGCCCCAGGAATAGCACTCCTGAAAGGTGTCTAAGTCGTTGGTGTACAGGCTCATCAGGTTACCCACACTGTTTTTGTGGTAAAATTCCTGAGAAAGGTCCTTGCTGTGGTCAAACATTCTGTTGCGCAGATCGTTTTCTGCCCGGATACCGGCGGTAAAGAAGAATACACGCCATAAAAACCGGCCCAAAACGATCAACAGAATGATCCCCAGCATGGGCATACAGATGCGCTCCACCAAAAACTGCAGGTCAAAGGCGCACACTGCACCGCCGATTTCCACAGAGCCTGTATTGATGCCGTTGATGACCATCATGTAAAGCTCCGGGATCTCAAGCTGCAGGTAGTCCACCAGGATCAGTGCCCCCAGGCCACCCAGCAGCAGAGGAAGAAACCGCAGATAGTAGCGGTTTATGTGTTTGCTGAATATCATAGTAAACGGATCTCCTTCATTCCCTCAAAACATACCTTTTCTGTTTATATCACATTTTGCACCGTTTGCAACTGCAATGCTAAATTTTTACATTTAGCATTTAGCATTAAGTATTTAGCGTTTCTCCGTTCAGGACGGCTTTGATCAGGCGGTCGTTCCGGTAGTGCAGCGTCAGCAGGAAAAAGGGCGCATCCTCCCACAAAAGCTTCAAAAAGATCCGGTCACCCTCCCACTGGGGCAGCGTGTCGATAAATTCCCGGCTGACCCACTGCAGCTCGCCCTCGTCGCAGCTTTTCAGGGTCCCTTCAAAGCCGTCGGCGGTGAACAGGTACATAAATTCGCCCACGCAGCCCTCGGCCGTTTCGGACACAAAGGTCACCACACCCCGGCATTGCCAACTGGTAAGCGTTAAGCCGGTTTCCTCCCGGACCTCACGCAGCAGACATTCGTCGGGACTTTCCATCCCTTCAAACTTTCCCCCCACGCCGATCCACTTATCTTTATTGATATCCTTCTTCTTTTTGATCCGGTGCAGCATCAGCACCCGGTCCCCCTGGGTAATGTAACACAGCGTCGTATTGATCATGCTTTTCACTCCTTTTCGCCCATTATACTGCGGTGAAAAACAAAATACAATCATTTTCATTTTTATTGCACCATATTCATATTTCTGTTACAATTGGCAGATAAGCTACATAGAAAAACGAAAGGAAGCGTCAGTGTTGCAGGTACTCAATTGCGCAATCTATTTATTTGCAGTCGGTATGGCTGTGCTTGCGACAGGCAAGCTTTTGCCCCGGAAATGGTTTCCGGCGGACCGGTTTCCTTTTAAAACCTGGCGCTGGGAGCGGGGCGGCCGGATCTACCGCAAGCTGCGGCTGCAGCGGTGGAAGGACCGGATGCCCGATGCCAGCCTGCGCAGCAAAAATATGGTCAGAAAAAAGACCGGCACCCATCCCGACACCGAGCTGCTGCAGACCTTAGTGGCAGAGACCTGTGTGGCGGAGATCAGCCATTGGGCGCTGATGGTATTGTCCCTGC
This sequence comes from Oscillospiraceae bacterium, assembly GCA_017435615.1. Taxonomy (GTDB): domain Bacteria; phylum Bacillota; class Clostridia; order Oscillospirales; family Oscillospiraceae; genus Faecousia. The sequence continues at coordinate 4,873 of JAFSET010000074.1, forward strand.
CGGTGCTTTGGATCCATCCCGGTACCGGCGGAAGGATCATTATGCTTCTGTGCATCCTGGGAAATCTTGTGTTTGTGATCATTCAGCGTTACAACCGACCCCGGCTGCTGCGTGCCCTGAAAATGCGCAGCGGCACCCGGCAAAATATTGTATCTTGTACGTAAATTCCAATTTATAGAACAGTTTGAGTTTTGCGGAAACCTCCCGATGTGTCATTGCGAGCCGCTTACAAGGCGGCGTGGCAATCTCAAAGGGAAACTTTATTTGTTTATGGTGCCAAAGGATATTGGGGACCTGAAATAATAAATAATCATTATTTTCAGGCTGGAGCGTGTCCTTTGGGTTTAAGAATTGTGCATCCTTGTATTTTGAGATTGCCACGCCAGTGTGCGCACTGGCTCGCAATGACAAACCGGTCGGTTTGCGGTAAAAAGCAAGTCCGATCCTCTCCCCGGTACACGGCTCAATGAAATTTGTTACATTGGGTATTGTGTTGACCGGGGATTTTTGATATAATGGGGGAAATGATATAATTGGATGTGTTATGCTTTGAAATACGGACTTTGGAATGTGCAGCAACCGGAGCCTGCCGGGGTGAACGCCCTGGTGGGGGCAGGCTACGCCCCTCTGGTTGCCATGGTGCTCTGCGCAAGAGGCATCAAAACCCCTCAGCAAGCGGACAGCTATCTGTCCTGCAAAACCCCTTTGCCGGATCCCTTTTTGATGACGGATATGGTCCCGGCGGTGCAGCGTTTGAGGCTTGCCCTGGAACGCCGGGAGAAAATTGCCGTTTTCGGTGACTACGACGTCGACGGCATTACCGCCACCTGTCTTCTGACGGACTTTTTGCGCCGTCAGGAGGGCCTTGTGATCCCCTATATCCCCGGACGGCTGGAAGAGGGCTACGGCTTAAATGAAATTGCCATCCGGCAGCTTCATACCGCCGGTGTCAAGCTCATCGTCACCGTGGACTGCGGCATCACTGCCCTGGAGGAAGCACGGCTGTGCAAAAAGCTGGGGATCGACCTGATCATTACCGATCACCACGAATGTAAGGAATACCTGCCCAACGCTGTGGCGGTGGTGGACCCCCACCGGCCGGACGGCGGCTATCCCCACACAGGTCTTTCCGGTGTGGGCGTGGCCTTTAAGCTGGCTGCGGCCCTGTGCGGCTCTCAGGAGCTGGTGCTGAACGACTATGCGGATATGGTCTGCCTGGGTACTGTGGCAGATGTGATGCCCCTGCAGGGGGAAAACCGGGTATTTGTGGACCGGGGACTGCGCGCTCTGCGCAACACCACCCGTCCGGGTCTTGCGGCCCTGATGTCCCAGTGCTCCTGCGACCCCCAAACCCTGACAGCCTCCTCCGTGGGCTATATTTTGGCCCCCCGGATCAATGCCGCCGGCAGAATGGGGCAGATCGACACAGCGGTGGAGCTGTTTTTGACCCACGATACAGAGCGTGCCAAGCTTTTGGCCGCTACCTTATGCGACCTGAACCGGCAGCGGCAGGCTGTGGAGGCGGATATTTACCAGCAAGCGGTGCAGATGCTGCCCCGGGATCACACCCCGGAGGCCATCGTTTTGGCCGAGGAAAGCTGGCATCAGGGTGTGGTAGGCATTGTCGCCAGCCGCATTGCGGAGGAATACTGCTGCCCCACCTTCCTGATCTGCCTGGACGGAGATCACGGAAAGGCCAGCTCCCGGAGCTACGGCGGCTTTAACCTGTTTTCCTCCCTGACCCGGCTGCAAAAGCTTTTGGAAAGCTACGGCGGTCACGAGCTCGCTGCCGGCTTTACCATTCACCGGCAGATGATCCCCCAGTTCCGGCAGCAGATCACACTGCTGGCCCGGGAGCACTACAGCACCGACACCCCCCGGACCCAGCTTGAATGTGACTGCGTTGTAACGCCGGAGCTTTTGACTGTGGCAAACATTCAGGCGCTGGCTCAATTGGAGCCCTGCGGCAACGGCTGTCCCCGGCCTGTGCTGATGATGGAACGGCTGACGGTGGAGCGCACCAGTCAGGTAGGCGGCGGCAAGCATATGCGGCTGCAGCTTCGCTGCGGCAGGCATGCTTTGGGCGCCATCTGCTTCTCCACCACGCCCCAAAGCGCATCCATTGCCGAAGGGGATACGGTGGATGTGGCCTTTTATCCCCAGATCAACGAATACCGGGGTATGCGCACCCCTCAGCTTAACATCGTCGACATCCGGCCAAGCTGCCGGGCCGAATGTGGCTGGGAGGCCCGGGACCATCAGGCATTGCGTGAGGACCGCCTGGACCGGGAGCTGGCTGACCGGCTTCTGCCGGACAGAGCGCTGCTGGCCACCGTTTGGCGGTACGTTGCCCGGTTTTCCACACCGGTACTGAAGGAAGAGCCTCTTTGCCTGTGCAGAAAGATCGTCCGTTGGTCCGACCGGCCTTTGAGCCTGGGCCAGCTTCTGACCTGTTTGGATATTTTTGCCGATGTGGAGCTGATCCGGCTTCAGAAAGTCAACAAACATATTATCATTGAGGTGCTGCAGGACCAGCAAAAGCGGGACCTGAACACCAGCACCACCATGCAGCGGCTATTGGCTGCAAAGGAGTCGTGAGCATTTTATGGAAAGTTTCGCGGAACATTACGGTGCTATGTACCAAACCGTAAACCGGTGTATGCCCGGGGTGGATATGACCTTGATCGACAAGGCCGTGGAGTACGCCCAGGACAAACATAAACATCAAAAACGCAAGGACGGCTCGCCGTACATCATTCACCCTTTGGCAGTGGCAGAGATCGTGGCGGAGATGGGTCTGGATGTGGACGCCATTTTGGGCGCGCTGCTCCACGACTGCATCGAAGATACCGATGCCTCCCACGATGATATCGCCCGGCTGTTCGGCAACACCACCGCGGAATTGGTGGAGGGCGTCACCAAGCTGACCCGGGCCAATTTCGCCAGCTCCGAGGAGCAGCAGATGGAAAATCTGCGCAAGATGTTTATGGCTATGTCCAAGGACATCCGGGTGGTGCTGATCAAGATCGCTGACCGGCTGCACAATATGCGCACCATGCAGTATCAGACCCCGGCAAAGCAGATCAGCAAATGCCGGGAGACCATGGATATTTATGCCCCCCTGGCTCACCGGCTTGGTATGCAGAAGATCAAATGGGAGTTAGAGGATATTGCGCTGAGGTATCTGGACCCGGCCTCCTATGAGAATATCACCGCCTACCTGCAGGCCCACAAAGAGCAGGACGAGGCCTTTATGCACACCATTCAGGACCGGATCACCCAACGGCTGTCCGCCATGGGGATCCACAACACCACCTACGGCCGGATCAAGCACGTGTACTCCATCTACCGGAAAATGAACCTGCAGGACAAGACCATCGATGAGCTGTATGACATTTACGCCTTCCGGGTCATTGTGGATACCATCCCCAACTGCTACAACGTTTTGGGCCATATCCACGACCTGTTTAACCTGGTCCCCGGCCGGTTTAAGGATTATATCTCCACCCCCAAGCCCAATATGTACCAAAGCCTGCACACCACCGTCATCGGCTCCCAGGGTATTCCCTTTGAGGTGCAGATCCGCACCTGGGATATGCACCACACCGCCGAATACGGTATCGCGGCCCACTGGAAATACAAGCAGGGCTCCGGTGACGGCAATGAAAAGGACTTTGAGTGGGTGCGAAGACTGCTGGAAAGCCAGCAGGATACCGACGCGGAGGACTATGTCAGCTCTCTGAAGATCGATATGTTTGACGATGAGGTCTTCGTCTTCACCCCCAAGGGCAAGATCGTCTCTCTGCCTGCCGGCTCCACCCCCATCGACTTTGCCTATGCCATCCATTCCGGCGTGGGCAATGCCCTGGTGGGTGCCAAGGTAAACAACCGGATCTGCAACATCGATACCCCCCTGGAAAACGGCGACATTGTGGAGATCATCACCTCCAAATCCGCCAAGGGTCCCAGCCGTGACTGGCTGAATATCTGCCAGTCCAACCAGGCCCGTACCAAGATCAAGCAGTGGTTTAAAAAGGAAAAACGGGAGGAAAATGTCCTCCACGGCCGCTCCAGCTTTGAAGCGGAAATGCGCCGCCTGACCCTGCCGCTGCCCGGTCAGATGGACAGCGAGCTGGAGCAGCAGCTCCTGAAAAAGCTGTCCTTTGACAACTGGGACGATATGTATGCCGCCATCGGCTACGGCGGCCTGACTGCCACCAAGGCGGTAGGCCGTATCCGGGACGATATCCACCGGGCCACCAAGGCTCACACCACCGACAAATCCGCCAACCCCCTGAAGCTGACCCCGGAGGAGGTGCGGCAGAACCGCCACGCGGTCAACGGTGTCATCGTGGAGGATATCGAATCGTGTATGATCAAATTCTCCAAGTGCTGCACCCCGGTGCCCGGTGACGCCATTGTGGGCTTTATCACCAAGGGCTTCGGCGTGTCGGTCCACCGGGCAGACTGCCCCAACACCCGGCACCGGGACGATCCCCGGCAGTCCGCCCGTTGGGTCCGGGTCCGCTGGGCCACCCAGGATGAGCAGCCCTTCGACACCACCCTGGAGCTGGACTGCATCACCCGTGACGGCCTGCTGCTGGATGTGGCAACGGCTATGACCACCGCCCGTGTCCGGGTCAAGGAGCTGTCCGGCAAGGACCTGCCCGGCGGACGCAGTGTGTTTACCGTCCGTTTCGAAGTCAAGAATGTGGGCGAATTGGAAGCCATCCGTACCCGGCTGCTGAATATCCGGGACGTCACCGGCTCCCGCCGCGGACAGAATTAATGCCAGTTTGCAGAACGGATAAACATTTTGTAGGGACACCCCTCCCGGGGTGTCCGCAAAGATGAATACTTCTCAAAATCTATCATTTCGGACACCCCGGGAGGGGTGTCCCTACGAGATTTGATAAAGCGTTCAATAAGCAGAAAGTTGCAAAAGGATATAATTTTATGAGAGCAGTACTGACAAGAGTAAAGTCCGCCGCGGTGGACATTGACGGCGTTACCGTAGGAAAGATCGGTCAGGGCTTTTTGATCCTGTTGGGGGTCGGCCCGGAGGATACCCCGGAAAAATGCCGCTATTTGGCGGAAAAAGCCCTGGGTCTGCGGGTCTTTGAGGACGAAAACGGCAAAATGAACCGTTCCCTGGAGGATGTGGGCGGACAGGTGCTGGTGGTCAGCCAGTTTACCCTTTACGGCAACTGTCGCAAGGGCCGCCGTCCCAGCTTTACCGATGCCGCGCCCCCGGATCTGGGCAATGCCCTGTATGAAGAATTTTTGCGGTGCTGTGCCGACCTGGGGTATCCCCCGGAGCATGGCGTTTTCGGCGCGGATATGCAGGTATCCTCCGTCAACGACGGCCCCGTCACCCTGATTTTGGACACCGACCAGTTGATGGATACGCCACGCAGATAAGCCATGATAAAGGGGGCCTTGCAAAAAGCAAGGTCCCCTTAATTTAATAACCTGTTTGGTGTTGCCTGAATTGTAAACTTTTTTAGGTGCTCTTGCAATTCTTTTCCGATGTGGTAAACTATAGGAAAAAAGCTATGCAATAAGGAGGAAACGATCTGATGATCAGGCGTTTAGCCCGGTGCATCCGGGAGTACAAATGGCCGGCAGTCCTCAGTCCGCTGTGTATGATCGGTGAAGTGGCCATGGAGGTCACCATTCCCTTGGTGATGGCGGATCTTTATGACTACGGCATTGTCATGAGCAATATGGAATATGTGGTGCAAAAGGCCATATTGCTGGTGATCTGCGCGTTGGCTTCCCTGGCCTTCGGCTCTGCCTCGGCATTTTTCGCCGCCAAGGCCGCCACAGGCTTTGCCAAAAATCTGCGCCACGATATGTACCACCACGTCCAAAGCTTCAGCTTCAGCAACATTGACAAATTCTCCACGGCCTCCATCGTGACCCGGCTGACCTCCGATGTTGCCAATTTGCAGATGACCTTCCAAATGATGATCCGTATGGCCATCCGCAGCCCCATGATGCTGATTTTGGCCATGATCTCCGCTATGGGCATCAATGTGCGGCTGAGCCTTGTTTTCTGCGCCGCACTGCCGATTTTGATCTTTGCCCTAGTGATGCTGGTGCCCTTTGTATTTAAGATCTTCGACCGGGTGTTCAAAACCTATGACAAGCTCAATACCGTGGTGCAGGAAAATGTCCACGGCATCCGGGTAGTCAAATCCTTCGTCCGGGAGGAAAAAGAGACGGAAAAATTCACCGGCATCTCCGGCTCCATTTACAAGGATTTTTGCACCGCTGAGCGCATTATGGCCTTAAACAGCCCCATTATGCAGTTCTGCGTTTACGGCTGTATGCTGGCGATCTCCTGGTTCGGTGCCAATATGGTCATTGCCTCCGGCAACGATCCGGCCCTGGGCCTGACCACCGGTCAGCTCAGCTCCATGTTTACCTATACCACCCAGATCCTCAGCTCCCTGATGATGTTCAGCATGGTTTTCGTGATGCTGACCATGAGCCGGGCTCCGATGAAGCGCTGCTTTGAGCTGCTCAGCGAGGAGCCGAACCTGGTCTCTCCCGCGCAGGACGCTGTGATGCAGGTGTCCGACGGCTCCATCGATTTTGAACATGTCAGCTTCCGCTACTCTGCCAGTGCCAAGCACCGGGCCTTAAAGGAAGTGGAGCTGCACATTCCCAGCGGTGCCACCGTGGGCATTTTAGGCGGTACCGGCTCCAGCAAGACCACCCTGGTGCAGCTCATTCCCCGGCTTTACGATGTCACCGAAGGCTGTGTCAAGGTCGGCGGCGTGGATGTGCGGAATTATGACCTGGAGGTGCTCCGGGATCAGGTTGCGATGGTGCTGCAGAAAAATGTGCTGTTTTCCGGCACCATCAAAGAAAACCTCCGCTGGGGCAATCCCAACGCCACCGACGAAGAGCTGGAACGGGCCTGCCGTTTGGCCTGCGCCCATGATTTTATCACCGGCTTCCCCGATGGCTATGACACCCATATCGAGCAGGGTGGTACCAACGTCTCCGGCGGACAGAAGCAGCGGCTGTGTATTGCCCGCGCGCTGCTGAAAAAACCGAAGATCCTGATTCTGGATGACTCCACCTCTGCTGTGGACACCCGTACCGACGCTATGATCCGGCAGGCCTTCCGGGAGGAGATCCCCGGCACCACCAAGCTGATCATTGCCCAGCGTGTGGCCTCTGTGCAGGATGCGGATATGATCGTGATCCTGGACAACGGTATGGTGGCCGATGTGGGTACCCATGAAGATCTTTTACAGTCCTCTGCCATTTACAAAGAGGTTTACGACTCTCAGCAAAAGGGAGGTGACCGGTAATGCCACCTGTAAGAATGAGAGGTGACGGCCGCAAGGCCAAAAACCCCGGCAAGACCCTGTTGCGGCTACTGAGCTACATGCGCAAATATATCCCCATTCTGCTTTTGGTGCTGGTGTGCATCGTGGTCACCGCTTTGGCGCAGACCACCGGCAGCCAGTCCATTGGCACATTAGTAGACGATTATATCCTGCCGATGGTGCAGACCGGCTCTACCGACTTTTCACCCCTGATCGGCTACCTGATCAAGATCGCCTGCATCTTCGGTGCCGGTATGATCGCCGCCTTTTTGAACCAGTTCTTGATGGTCAGCGTCAGCCAGGGCACCCAAAAGGTGATCCGTGACGAGCTGTTCACCAAAATGCAGCGGCTGCCGCTGCGGTACTTCGATACCAACACCGCCGGTAATATCATGTCCCGGTATACCAGTGACATCGATACCCTGCGGCAAATGGTCTCCCAGTCCATCCCCCAGTGCATTTCCTCCATTATCACCCTGACCGTTGTCTTCATTGCCATGCTCCGGGCCTCCTGGATCTTGACCTGTGTGATCTTGGTCACCGTGAGCTGTATTCTCTTTGCCACCGTCACGGTAGTGGGCAAGGCCGGAAAATACTTTATCGGCCAGCAGCGCTCCCTGGGCGCGCTGAACGGCTTCGTGGAGGAGATGATCAGCGGTCAAAAGGTGGTCAAGGTCTTTAACCACGAGGAAACCTGCAAGGAAGAATTTGACCGGCTCAATGAGGAGCTGTGCCAAAACGCCTATACCGCCGGCAAGCTCAGCAACCTGATGGGTCCGCTGAACAACAACCTGGGTTATATCCAGTACGCCGTTTTGGCGGTGGTGGGCGGCATTATTGTGGTGGCCTCGGACAGCACTCTGCTGACCCTGGGCAACCTGATGACCTTTATGCTGCTGTCCCGGTCCTTCAATATGCCCATTTCCCAGGTCAGTAACCAGATCAACTCCATCGTCATGGCCCTGGCCGGCGCGGAACGGGTCTTTGAAATGATGGACGAGGAGCCGGAGGTGGACGACGGCTATGTGACTTTGGTCAACGCCAAAATCGACGAAAACGGCAGCATCACCGAGACGAAGGAGCGTACCGGCCACTGGGCCTGGCGGCATCCCCATCAGGCTGACGGTACGGTGACCTACACGGAGCTGAAGGGTGATATTACCATGTACAATGTGGACTTTGGCTATGTGCCGGAGAAAACGGTGCTGCACGATATCTCCCTGTACGCCACGCCGGGACAGAAGATCGCCTTTGTAGGCGCAACCGGCGCAGGCAAGACCACCATTACCAACCTGATCAACCGGTTTTATGACATCGATGACGGCAAGATTCGTTACGACGGCATCAACATCAACAAGATCTGCAAGGCGGACCTGCGCCGTTCCCTGGGCATCGTGCTGCAGGATACCAACCTGTTCACCGGCTCGGTGATGGACAATATCCGCTACGGCAAGCTGGATGCCACCGACGAGGAATGTATTCACGCCGCCAAGCTGGCCAATGCCCACGATTTCATCACCCGGCTGCCGGACGGCTACGACACCATGCTCACCGGCAACGGTGCCAACCTGTCCCAGGGTCAGCGGCAGCTTATTGCCATTGCCCGGGCGGCAGTGGCGGATCCTCCGGTGATGATTTTGGACGAGGCGACCTCCTCCATCGATACACGTACCGAGGCCCTGGTGCAAAAGGGTATGGACGCGCTGATGAAGGGCCGGACCACCTTTGTGATCGCCCACCGGCTGTCTACGGTTATGAATTCCGACTGCATTATGGTTTTGGAGCAGGGCCGGATCATTGAACGGGGCACCCACGAAGAACTGATTGCCCAAAAGGGTACCTACTATCAGCTCTACACCGGCGCCTTTGAATTGGAATAAATCCAAACGGGGAACGATTTCGCATCGTTCCCCGTTCATTATCCCAATGTGCTGATAAATTTTTCCATATATGGGACAAAAACGGTACATCCCTTGTGATAAAGTGCTTTCAGCATGAATATACGTTGTCAGAATTGATGCTTTTATGTTATATTATATAAAAATAAGGAGGATTGTCATAATGAACAGAAGCAGCAACAGAAACGATGTATTAAAATGCTTTGATTTATACTATCAAAAACTGAAAAATTACTCTTTTGAGAGCAAAAAACTGTTAAAAACCGCCATTGAGAAGGATGTCTGGCCTTTAGTTTTTCGTGACTTTTCCCCCAGAACATTAACGGTCAGAAAACCGGAAGACGGCGGAATTACCATCGAAGAATTCCGCAAAAAAGCCATTGACTTCCTAAGCCTGAACTATTCCCGCTATTTTTCAGAGAACCCCCTGGCCTATTACGAGTATGACGAGCTGACAAAGGCCATCCCTTGCGCCGATTTTGAACAGTGGCATCAAAATATGTGCGAGTCTTTGCTCAGATTGATCAATGCGCGTTACTGTGACCGGAAAGAAAACACCAAAAACCTTGTTGCCGTGTCTTACGGAAAAGCGCAGAAGATCATCAATATGATGTTTAAATACCTGTATTGCTTTGATTGTGCAGATCGCTATCTTGAAAAATTTCAGAATTGCCACATGACCATCGATGCTGTGATCATCGACTGGTTTGCAGATGTTGCGCTTCCTGCATTATCCGGTAAGTCAGAAAAATTCCTAAACTCTGGAACTATTAAGTGGAGCAAAGCGTTCCACAGGGGCAGCATGACTGAACCAAATACATATCTTTGGTATCAGAAACAAATAAAGCAGTTTTTGAAAATCTCTTACCTGGATCAAGATGGACAAAAGCTTACACCTTTCCTTGCGGAATTTTACGCCTGGCCTGAGGAGCAATGGCTCAAGGCAACCAAGGCGTGGCTGTCGCTGGATGTAAATCGGACAGATTATCCCGCGTATGACGATAAAAACCTTGCAGACTATGCACAGCGGATTTCAGAATGTATCTGTAAACGCAGCATGGCAGAACTGCTGTAACTGTTCTTATTTTGAATTTGTGTATGCTTCGACTGTCCACTGAGATTACCCATATGAGGTCGTATTTAGCTGCACGAGGACAGGAGGATTTATATTCTATCGAATTTGCCGTCTGCAAGATCCTTTGCCACAAACGGGATGAAGTAAAACGGCACAGTGAGCAGCTTCTGTCCAGGATCATAGCCGTAGTTATTCCTGGAAACCTTAATGGCATATTCGAACTTGTTATGGTTTGCGAATTTTTCAAGGGAGTTAAGTGTACCTCTGCCTTTTTTGACATCGAGTGGATACAATTTACTGTTGGACTCAATAATAAATTCAAGCTCTGCGGACGACTTACCGCGCCAATAGAACAATTTATGCTCTTTTGCAACCAATTCGTTAGCAACAAAGTTTTCAAAGAATATTCCAGACAAAGTATTATCTCTTTCGCTTGATACAAACGAAGCCGCATTGATACCACTTTGGTATGAGAACATGCCAATATCTCCGAGGAACAGACGGAAATTGCTTTCGCGATCCGGAATAAGCGGCGTTGTAATGTGTTCTTTCAATTGGAAAGACTGATTGACAACGTGCGCCATTGTGAGCCACTGAATTGCGGTTGCATAATCTCTTGTTTTGCTCTTTTCTTCAATAAGTCCGGGAGAAAAATTTCTGGATTCCTTATTCAGCTCCCTATAAATATTCTGAAATAGAACACGAGAGCGCAATACCGCTTCCTGGCTTGCCTGATAAAGCTCCATATCAGAAAGATAGTTGTCGTACAGGGCTTTCAGAATTTCTCTTGCCTCAAGAAGATCACCTGCGTCAATATATGCTTCCACCGCCTCGGGCATACCGCCTACAAGCAGATATTTATATATCTGCTCCATTGCTAATTCGTGAATTTGAGGTTCCAGTGGCTGCCTTTTTTCATAAGCCTCTTGAATGACATCATAGAGCATCTTGTTGTTATTCATTAAGAACTCATCAAAGGTCATCGGATAAATCGTTATCTGATTGATTTTTCCGACAGGGAAAAGGAATTTATCATTTTCTCTTGATCCTCTTTTGTGTGTTTCCCTTTGAAGCTTAATACGAACCATTGATCCGGTGGCAATAACGGGGATCTCTCTAAAGTCCTGACAAAAATATTTGAGCGAAGATATAATATTGGGACATTCCTGTACCTCATCAAAGATCAACAAAGTCTTTTCGTTTATTTGCCTTCCTTTACGCAACGATATATATTCAATAATTTTTTCAGCGTTGGCGGTTTTAGAACAGAATTCACGGATCTCGTCTTCTTTTTTGCAATCAACATAGATGTAGCTGTTTTTATAGTGGGTTTTGGCAAAAAGCTCTTGAACAAGATAGGTTTTACCAACCTGTCTTGCTCCCCAAACAATCAAAGGCTTCTTGCGTTTGTTGTTATTCCAATCTATTATTTTTTGCAATGCAATTCGTTCCATAGATAAACCTCCAAGGATATGATATGCATATTATATTATAATTTGCACCAATTTTCAAGTAATTTTAAAAGTTTATTGCACCTACGCATCGTTTTTTATTTAGTTATTTGCACCAATAGACAACAACGCCCTTAAAAGATCCTAAATGCAGAACGAGGGGTCTGTTGCAAATTTTTGCAACAGACCCCTCGTTATTTCTATAAGATTATTTGCACAGGTCCTTGGCAACTTCCACGATGTGCTCCGCGCTCAGGCCGAACTGCTTCAGCAGGGCAGCGGCAGGGCCGGAATGGCCGTACTCGTCGTTGACGCCGATGCGGCGGACCACGGTGGGCAGCTTTTCACTGAGCAGGCTGCAGACAGCCTCGCCCAGGCCGCCGATGATGGAGTGCTCCTCACAGGTGATGACCTTGCCGCAGTCCTTGGCGGCAGCAAGCACCAGCTCCTCATCCAGAGGCTTAATGGTGGGCATATTGATGATCCGGGCGCTGATGCCGGCCTCAGCCAGCAGCTCACCGGCCTGAATTGCTTCATAGACCATCAGACCGTTGGCAATGATGGCCACATCCTTGCCGTCACGGACCACTTCGCCCTTACCGATGACAAACTGGTAGTCCTCGCTATGGAACACCGGCACAGCCAGTCTGCCAAAGCGCAGGTACACCGGGCCCTGATGCTCATAGGCAGCCTTCACAGCAGCCTTGGCTTCGATATCGTCTGCCGGGCAGATCACGGTCATACCGGGGATGGAGCGCATCAGCGCGAAGTCCTCGCAGCACTGATGGCTGGCGCCGTCCTCACCGACAGAGATACCGCCGTGGGTAGCGCCGATCTTCACATTCAGGTTGGGGTAGCCCACAGAGTTGCGGATCTGCTCGAAGGCACGGCCTGCGGCAAACATCGCAAAGCTGGAGGCAAAGGGCACCAGGCCAGCGGCAGCCATACCGGCAGCGGCGGTCATCATATTGCCCTCAGCAATACCAAAATCAAAGTGACGGTCCGGGAAAGCCTTCTTAAATACGCCGGTCTTGGTAGCACCGGCCAGGTCTGCGTCCAGGACCACCAAGTCCGGATGCTCCGCGCCCAAAGCGGCCAGAGCATTGCCGTAGCTGTCACGGGTAGCAACTTTCTTCATTTCAGCCATATTACTTTCCCTCCAGTTCCGCAAGCTGAGCCTTCAGCTCGCTCATTGCCTGTGCATACTGCTCGTCGTTGGGAGCCTTGCCGTGCCAGCCGGCATCGTTCTCCATGAAGGAGACGCCCTTGCCCTTAACGGTGGACATGACGATGGCAGTGGGCTGGCCCTTTGTCTTCTTTGCGTTGTCGAAGGCCTTTTCCAGAGCTTCAAAATCGTGGCCGTCAACGGCGTGGACATTGAAGCCGAAGGCCAGCAGCTTGTCTACGATGGGGTAGGGGCTCATAACATCTGCCACATTGCCGTCGATCTGCAGGCCGTTGTTATCCACAACGATGCACAGATTATCCAGCTTGTAATGGGCAGCAGCCATGCAAGCCTCCCATACCTGACCCTCCTGGATCTCGCCGTCACCCAGCAGGCTGTAGACCCGGTTTTCCTTGCCATGATACTTGGCGGCAATGGCCATACCCACAGCGGCAGAGATGCCCTGGCCCAGAGAGCCGGTGGACATATCCACGCCGGGAACCATATTCATATTGGGGTGGCCCTGCAGGTAGCTGTCGATGTGACGCAGGGTGGGCAGATCCTCAACAGGGAAGTAGCCGCGCAGTGCCAGCACAGAGTACAGGCCCGGAGCGGTGTGACCCTTGCTCAGGACAAAGCGGTCACGGCCGTCCCACTTGGGATTGGTGGGATCGATGTTCATTTCCTTAAAGTACAGGTAGGTAAACACCTCTGCGGCGGACAGACTGCCGCCGGGGTGGCCGGCCTTGGCACCGTAGGTGGATTCGATCACACCCATACGGACCTTGCAGGCGTTGATTTGCAGTTGCTTCTTTTCGCTGGAAGTCATATTGCTCCTCCTTGTATGTATTGTTATGGTTCATCTTTTCCATTTTACCACCAATATCCGGTTAAAGCAAGCATTTTATCATAAAAACACACACAGGGGCTGTCTCAAAATGCATGAGACAGCCCCTATGTATGATCATTCCACGCAGACGGTGCCGTCATCCTTCAAGGTGACAGTCATGCCGTCCTTCATATAGCTGAGGAATTCCTCGCCCAAGGAGTCGATCACCGGCATATTCACATTTTCCAGCCATACCGATGCCAGGATCGAGCCGGCTGCCGCCAGGGAATCGATGGGATTGGAGAACAGCATACAGGCCGGCTGACGGCCCATGGCACAGGCACAGTAGATCACCATGCCGCCGGTGGTGGAGCCGATGGTCTGGGGCAGGCACAGGGCCTTTCCTGCCATCTGCTTGCCGTACAGGTCCGGATTGTTCTGATCACCGCAGGTGGCCTTTTTGTCACCGAACTGCAATGCCTTTTGGAAGGAGGCCAGGGTGTTCAGACCGCCGTGGGTCACGATCGCCTCTGCCGTTACCGTACCGGGCGCAATGACCCGTCCTTTAAATTCCTTCATTACCGGTTCCCTCCTTTTGTGATCTTCTCCAAAATCTCCCCTTCGGTATAATACCGGGCAGTGGTATAGGTGCGCAGCTTGTTGGAGCAGGTGATCACCGGCATAGAGCCGCACAGGGGGTTATTCATATACATCAGCGGGCAGATATACGACAGCACAACGCCGGTGGCCTTCAGCCGCTGGGCATACTCGGTCTTTTCAAACTCCCTGATCACGCCGGGGGCAGAGGTGAACACCGTGGGGATCAGCACCTTCTTGTTGCCGGCATTCTTCAGGCCCTGCTCTACCGCCTCGGTCCAGTCCTTTAGCTGCTGCAGGCTCATATGGGGACAGCCCACAAAGCACAGCCTGGGCTTTGCGTCCTTGTTCTTCCAAATCACCGGGTAGCTGTCCTGGACTCTTTGCAGCTCCGCGTCGTCGATCACATACACCCGGGCATTTTCCACGATCAGGCTCTCGCCCTGCTCGCAGGCCTCCGGGGTCAGATTGTGCATATGGTACAGACCCACCGCGCCGTTGGAGGCGGTGGCGGCACCGAAGTCCTTTAAGTAGGCGCAGGCACTGTCATCCAGGCCGTTGGTCAGCCATTTGTCCATGCCGTAGATGTAAGGCACATCCTCCATCACCTTCATACCAATGGCAGAGCCCAAAAGCTGTGCCTCCGGCTTTTTGGTGGTTTCCACCTTCACGATCCAGGCAGCCTTCCGGCCCTCATCGGTGACCAGACCGAAGTGGGGCACGCAGCCGGCAATGGAGCCCATAATATCCATAATGCCGGAGTTGCGGTTGCACCGGGCACCCAGCACGGAGTTGGCGTACACCACCGCAGAGGACTCCGCCCAGCTCAGGATCTCACCCTTTTGGGGCTTGTTGCCTACCTGGTCCAGATAGCAGGCGCAGGTAAAGGCATCCTGGTCCAACAGACCAAGCTGCTGAAGCTGGTCTTCATAAAAGTCCTGCTTGGCGTACATGATCTTATTGAAAATCAGGTTCTGCAGGAAATTGGCAGGGACATTTTTATCCACGGGCCGGGGGTCCATGGAAAACTTCTGTGTGGAAACCGCGCCGGCCTGAATGAGCTGGTCCATCAGCTCGTAAACGGGGCTGATCATCTTCAGTCCGAAGGATGTGACCAAATGGTTATACTCGGAAGTGATGGGGATCAGCTTGTCGGCACCGAAGGCATCACCGTACATTACCAGGGTCTTCATCACCTTGGCCATGGTTTCGCCTTTTTCGCCGTTTAAAATGGCTTGTTGTTCGTCAGTTAAGTACATCCGATTTCCTCCTTACAGCTTCATTGCCACATCCCAGGCCTGCCAAATGACAGAGCGCAGGTTGCCCACCTTGCTGCAGTCACCGACCAGGTGAACATGCTTTGCCTTCTGGGCCACAGGAGCACTGCGGTAGCCGGTGGACAAGATCACGGTGTCCGCATCGATCTTGAAGGTGTTGCCTTCCTTATCCGTCACTGTGACGCCGTCCTCGTGGACCTGTGTCAGCTTGGTCTCCAGGTGCACCGGCACCTGATTGGTCTTAAAGAAGTCACGCAGGAAGCTGGTGTTTGCCAGGCAAACGCCCTTGGTGACGATCAGATCGTCCATCATCTCCACGATGGTGGGCTTTTTGCCCTGCAGGTACAGCTCGTAGGCGATCTCACAGCCGGTCAGGCCGCCGCCGATGATCACCACATTTTCTCCTGCCTGGTGCTTGCCCAGCAGGAAGTCCACAGCCTGAATACCGTGGGCAATGCCGGGGACGGGGATGCGGTTGGCATTGGAGCCGGTGGCAACGATCACCTCGTCAGCACCCAAAGCAGCCACATCCTTGACCTCGGTGTTCAGCTTCACTTCGATGGGATGCTTGGTGATCTCCCGGCGGTACCAGGCGATCAGCTCCCGGTCCTTCTCCTTAAAGGAGGGTGCGGCCGCGGCAATGAACACGCCGCCCAGCTTATCACTTTTTTCGTACAGGGTGACCTTATGACCACGCTTGGCGCAGACGATGGCTGCCTCCATGCCGCCAATACCGCCGCCGATGACGGCAATCTTTTTCGTCTTCTTGGCAGGCGCGATGTAGTACTTGCCGGTCTGCATAGTGGGGGGATTGATGGCGCAGCGGGCCAGGTGCATGGTGTCGGACAGGTCCTGGGTGTTGGCGTGGCCCTTGGAGGAGGAGAAGTTGAAGCAGCCGGCGTGGCAGCAGATACAGGGGCGAATGTCCTCCAGCCGGTCCTCCAGCAGCTTGGTGATCCACTGGGGATCAGCCAGGAACTGACGGGCAATGCCCACACCGTCGATGCGGCCCTCGGCCACGGCCTGAGCGCCTGCCTCCGGCTCCATACGGCCGGCACAGACCACCGGGATGTCCACAAACTTCTTAATATGTGCCACATCCTCCAGGTTGCAGTTCTGGGGCATATACATGGGCGGATGGGCCCAGTACCAGGAGTCATAGGTGCCGTTGTCGGCGTTGAGCATATCGTAGCCCGCATCCTGCAGGTACTTGGCAGCCTTCTCAGACTCTTCCATACAGCGGCCCTTTTCCTCGTAAGCTTCTCCGGGCAGCGCGCCGTAGCGGAAATCCTTCACCTTGCTCTGGACAGAGTAACGCAGAGAAACGGGGAAATTCTCGCCGCAGGCGGCCTTGATGGCCTTGACCACCTCCACGGGGAAGCGGTAGCGGTTTTCAAAGGAGCCGCCGTACTCGTCGGTGCGGTGGTTGGTCCATTCCATGGTAAACTGGTCCAGCAAATAGCCCTCGTGGACAGCGTGGACCTCCACGCCGTCAACGCCTGCGTCCATACACAGCTTGGCGGTCTTGGCAAAGGCCTCGATGATCTCATGGATCTGTTCCCTGGTCATCTCCGGGGTGGTGATCTCCGGGTCCCAACGGGAGGGCAGGGGACTGGGGCTTGCCAGCTCGTGAGAGGTGTCCAGCACCGGCTTTAAAATGGCACGGGTGAATTTATTCTTGTGCATGGGCGCGATCAGGTCGGTGATGGCCCAGCTCCGGCCCATACCGGCAGTGAGCTGGATAAACAGCTTTGCGCCGGTCTTATGGATCTCGTCCATAAACTCTTTCAGGTCCTGGAACATCTTGGGGTTCTGCCAAAGCCATTTTCCCCAGAAGGTGTCACGCAGCGGCGCAATGCCGGGGATGATCAGGCCAACATTGTTTTTGGCTCGCTCCAGGAAAAAGTTTGCCGCCTCCTTATCGAATTTGCAGCCGGTCAGCTCAAACCAGCCAAACAGGGAGGTACCGCCCATGGGGCACAGCACGATGCGGTTTTTGATCTCCACATCCCGGATCTTCCACGGGGTAAATAAAGACTCATATTTTTGATCCATTGGGTGTCATCCTTTCTATATAAATCTACTGATTTATTATAATATGCAAGGCTACCCTTGTCAATGACCGGCTGCGGGATTTTCCAAAGGACAATTTTGGTGGTTGCCCTTTACGCAATTGTAGGCTATAATGATAAAAACAGAACAGTAAATTACAGTTTATCGAGCTGTTACTGGCATTAAATTGCCGCCTTATGGGCGGCGCAATGCCTAAGTATTGCGGAAGCGTTGCATAAATACAAAAAACCTAAAGAGGTGTCATTGCGAGCCGCCAAAAGGCGGCGTGGCAATCTCAAAGGGGAACTTTATTCATTCAGATTTCCAAAGGATATTGGGAACCTTAAATAATAAATATTTTTTGGCTGGCACGGGTCCTTTAGGATGCACAATACATCGCCTTGCATTTTGAGATTGCCACGCCAGTGTGCGCACTGGCTCGCAATGACAAATCGGTGGGTTTCCGCAAAGTTTTTACAGCTCGATAAACTGAAATTTGATCAAGGAGTTATTATGGAATATTTGGAGCTGACGGTTGCCACGGATGCGGCATCCATTGACGCGGTGGCACAGGCCTTGACTGCCGGGGGCTTTGCGGATCTGGTGATCGAGGATCAGGCGGAATTTGAGTCCTTTTTGGAGGACAACCGGGCCTACTGGGATTATATCGACGAGGACCTGCAGCAGCAGCTTCAGGGCCTTTCCCAGATCAAGCTGTATTTGGAAAAGCAGGATACACAGGGCATGGACCGGCTGGAGGCACTGCTGCAAAAGCTGCGCACTTCCGGGCAGTACGGCGAGCTAAAGCTCACGGTGACCCCTCTGGCGCAGACCGACTGGTCCGAAAGCTGGAAGGACAACTATCCCCCGGAGCCGGTGGGAAAAAACCTGATGGTCCTGCCTTACTGGCTGGAGCAATCGCAGGCCCAGGGCCGTTTGCCGGTGATCCTGGATCCGGGCCTGACCTTTGGCACCGGCGCGCACCCTTCCACCCAAATGGTCATGGAATTTATGGAGGACTTAGACCTGCAGGGCAAAAGCTGCCTGGACTTAGGCAGCGGCAGCGGCATTTTGTCCATCACCGCCCTGCGGCTGGGAGCCAGTGCCGCCACCGGCGTGGACATTGACCCCAAGGCAGAGGCTGTGGCCCGGGAAAACGCCGGCTATAACGGCTTTGCCGCCCCGGAATTTACCGCCCTGACCGGCAATGTGACTGCCGACAAGGCCCTGATGAAGCAGTTGTGCCAGGACAGCTATCAGCTTGTGCTGGTGAACATCGTAGCCGACGTGATCATCGGCTTGGCACCGGTGCTGCCGGAATTTATGGGGGAGGATACGGTGCTGCTTCTGTCCGGCATTCTGGACACCCGGCTGGAGGATGTGCTGCCGGCCCTGAAAAAAGAAAATCTCACCGTCGTTGACCGGAAAGCCCGGGAGGACTGGCGGTGCCTGAAAGTGAGGAAAATCGTATGACCGTTCCCTATCGTGTCCGGAGCGCGCTGAAGCAGTGCGCCATTGCCATCGGCGTGTTGGCGGTGGTAATTGCAGCGGTGCTGCTGATCTGGCTGGCCTGGCTGGACCGGTATGTTCTCTACACCCGGGATCAGGGGGCAGTGCTGGACTTTTCCCAGTCCTCCGACCATATGTCCGGGCAGACGGTCCGGGAGCCGGTGGTGGAAAACCCCATCAGCATTTATTATAATGAAGGCGAAAACGCCATTGATCTGAAACAGGAGCTGACGCAGATCATCGGCTACTATATCACCGCGGAAGAGCTGGAGCAGGACATTGCCGCCGTATCCAGGCAGGTCAAGGCACTGCCCAAGGATACCCCGGTGATGATCGACGTGAAGAGCATCTACGGAAACTTTTTCTATTCCTCCACCGTCAGCGAAAACCGCAACAGTGACCTGGATATTGAAGCCATGGACAAGCTGATCCAGGAGCTTTGCAGCGGCGGCTACTACACCATTGCCCGGCTTCCCGCCCTCCGGGACCGGCTGTACGGCTTAAACCATGTGCCGGACGGACTGCCGGTGGCCGCGGGCTACTTATGGATGGATGACTACGGCTGCTACTGGCTCAATCCTGCCAGCGACGGCACCGTGAACTACCTGGCCCAAATCGCCAACGAGCTGAAGGGCTTAGGCTTTAACGAGGTGGTCTTCTGCGACTACTATTTCCCGGAAACCACCAGTATCGTCTTTAACGGTGACAAGGCACAGACCCTGGCTGACACGGCCCAAACCTTAGTCAATACCTGTTCCGGTGACCGGTTTGCCGTTTCCTTTACCGCGCAAAGCAGCTTTGAAGCGCCCACCGGCCGCAGCCGGATCTATCTGCAGGATGTTGCTGCCGCTCAGGCCGCATCCACCGCAGAGCAATTAGGCTTTGAAGACCCGGACATCCGTGTGGTATTCCTGACGGATGTACACGACACCCGTTTCGACGCCTACAGCGTCCTGCGGCCCCTGGCCGATGCCCAGTAGCCGGGAGAAAAGCATGGAAAAGCTTTTGGAAAAAGTCAATCTGCGCTATGTGATCTTTGCCCTTGGGGGATTGCTGGCGGCAGGATTGATCACGTTGGCGGTGCTGCTGATGCTCCCCAAGCCCCAGCCGGCACCGGCCTATGACGGCCCTCCCTCCGGGGCGGAATTTTTGGAGGAAAACCCCTTCGGACCGGAGGATTTCGCCCTGTCTGAGGACGGGTTTCTAAGCTGCCTTGCGGCGGAGTCTGTACTGGGTATCGATGTATCCGCCTATCAGGGAGAAATCGACTGGTCAGCGGTGAAAAACGCCGGGGTGGAATTTGTGTTCATCCGGGTCGGCGGCAGAGGCACCACAGAAGGTGGGCTTTATACCGACGACTGCGCCCAGCGGTACTATGAGGGAGCAAAGCAGGCAGGTCTGCAGGTAGGCGCTTACTTCTTCTCCCAGGCGATCACCCCGGAGGAGGCAGCAGAGGAAGCCCAATTTACTTTGGAGCAGATCCGTGGCTGGACCCTGGAGCTGCCTGTGGTCTATGATTGGGAATGGGTCAGTGAGGACAGCCGCACCGCAAATATGGATCAAGCCACCCTGACCCAATGCACCAAGGTTTTTTGTCAGCAGATCGAGGATGCCGGACTGGAGGCCGCGGTCTACTTCAACCACTCCCAGGGTACCCAGCTTTTGGACCTGAGAGAGCTGACGGACTACAGCTTTTGGCTGGCCCGTTATGAGACTTCCCCGGATTTCCCTTGCCGGGTGGATTACTGGCAGTATTCCTGCACCGGCACCGTCCCCGGTATCGAAACCGATGTGGACCTGAATTTATTTTTCCCTGCATCATAAGACGCTAAGATCAAAGGAGCTGTCTGAAAACAATTTTGCAGAGTCCGGAATAATAGCACAGAATTTGCGAAAACTACGCAGATTTTGTGCTATTTTTGGCATCCGGATCAGGAAATTTACAAAATAGTCATAAAATTACTATTGACAGTCATATGACCATATGATACAATCAGTTTATCATCAAGGAACCGATGAAATACAGGAGGGATGAACAATGAACTGGACAATTCCCGGAACGGCTCTGCAGAGCCCCAGGACCCAGGCACCCTTTCTCCGGGAGCAGCTTGAAGCTATGTTTCTCGGCGGCGGAATGGTGCTCAGTCAGGTCACCGCGGTGACCGGTCTGGAGACCCACACAATTCAAAATTGGGTCAAACGGGGGTTTTTATCCCCACCGGTGCAAAAACGCTACTGTCTGAACCAGTTTTGCAGAATTGCCACCATCAATGCCTTAAAAGGCGTTCTGCCAATGGAACGGATCTGCGGCCTTTTGCGCTACATCAACGGCACCCTGGACAGCGAGGCAGACGACCTGATCAGCGACACAGAGCTGTACATTCAGTTTGTGCTGCTGGCTTCCCGGGTCCGGGAGCTGATGGACGAACAGGACCGGGATAAGATCCTGGAACAGGCACTGCAAAGCTATCAGGAGCCTGCCCCAGGCGCAAAGGACCGGGTCAAAAAAGTCCTGCGCGTCATGCTCACCGCCTGGCTGGCCTCCAGAATGTGCCAGGAGGCGGAAGATATGATCAACAATTTAGAAAAGGAGAATGAACCATGAACGAAAACGGAACCTATAGCTGGTCCGCCAATTCCGGCGAAAAGAAGTCGGCGGACCCCAAAAAGCTTGGCAAGATCGTGCTGATCGGCGTCCTGGCACTGGCACTGCTCATCGGCGTGCTGACCTGCTTCTACACAGTCGACGACAAGCAGCAGGCAGTGATCACCACCTTTGGCCAGGTCACGGACATTGCCGACGCAGGTCTGCATTTCAAGCTGCCCTTTGGCATCCAGCAGGCCCACAAGGTGGATGTGAATATCTACCAAAAAATCGAGCTGGGCTACACCACCGCAGCCGACGGCTCCACTGTATCCAACGCCAGTGAAAGCTCCATGATCACCGGTGACTACAACATCGTCAATGTGGACTTTTTCGTGGAGTACAAAATTTCCGACCCGGTACAGTATCTGTACTCTTCCAACCAGCCGGAGCTGATTTTGCGCAACCTCATTCAAAGCCAGGTGCGTAATGTGGTCGGCTCCTCCAGCGTGGACAATGTGCTTACCACCGGCAAGGAAAATATTCAGATGCAGGTCCGGGAGCTGGTAACGCAGATCCTGCAGGAGTATAACATCGGCCTGACTCTGGTGGATGTGCGTATTCAGGACGCGGAGCCTCCCACACAGGACGTGATCGAGGCCTTCAAGTCCGTGGAAACCGCCAAGCAGCAGGCAGAAGCGGTGCTCAACGAGGCCAAGGCTTACCAAAACGCTAAGCTGCCGGAGGCTCAGGCCCAGGCAGACAAGCTGCTGCAAAACGCCGAGTACCTGAAGCAGAAGCGGATTAACGAGGCTTTGGAGCAGGTGGCTATGTTCAACGCTATGTACGCCGAGTATCAAAACGACCCGGAGATCACCCGGTCCAGAATGTACTATGAGGCCATTCAGCAGGTCTTGCCCGGCGTGAAGGTTTATATCAACACCGGCAGCAGTGAGGATGTGGATATGCTGCTGCCCCTGGATACTCTGACAGGAGGTACCCCGTAATGAAAAAATGGATCATCGCAGCCGTTGTGGCACTGCTGGCAGTCATCGTGCTGTCCAACGCTTTATACACCGTACAGGAAAATCAGTATGCCTGCACCTTCCGTTTCTCCGAGATCGTCAACACGGAAAATACCGCCGGTCTGCACGTGAAAGTGCCTTTTTTGGATCAGGTGCGGTTTTTCCCCAAGACCACTATGCTCTACGATATTCCCCCCTCTGAGGTGATCACCTCCGACAAGCAGAATATGACGGTAGACTGCTATATTCTTTGGAGCATTTCCGATGCCCAGCAGTTTTACAGATCTGTGGGCACCACCGGCGAGGCCGAAGCCCGGCTCAATGCCATCACCTACACCGCTATGAAGATCGCCATGGGCAAGCTGGCCCAGGCGGACATCATCAATATGAACGACGGCGCGGAGCGCAACGACATTTACGCAGGCATCACCGAAACCGTAAATCAGTCCGCCCAGGCCTACGGAATTTTGGTGGAGGATGTGAAGATCAAGCAGTTTGACCTGCCTCAAAGCAACCTGACGGCAGTGTATAACCGAATGATCTCCGAGCGGAACCAGATGGCGGAAAAGTACACCGCCGACGGCGATTATGAGGCTTCCGTCATCCGCAACGAGGTGGACAAAACCGTCAATATCACCATTTCCAACGCTGAGGCTCAGGCCGCCGCACTGGAAGCTGAGGGCGAGGCGGAATATATGCGTCTTCTGTCCGAGGCCTATAACAGCGCAGACAAAAAGGATTTCTACGAGTTTATCCTGGCTTTGGATGCCCTGAAAAAGAGCCTCACCGGCACCGACAAAACGGTGATTTTGGATGAGGACTCCGCTCTTGCCAAGATCCTGCTGGGAAGCTGAGAAAGTTGAAAAATATAAATATAGTAGCCAAAAAGATAAACCCATGGCGTTGACTTCCCCTGTGCAATTGTTATAATGAACCTGTGATCCATATGAAGGAGGTTTACCCAATGGCACAGTTTGAAGCCGGTTATTTTGACCGGGAAAACCGAACGTTTATCATTACCAATATGACCCCTGCCCGTCCTTTGGTCAACTATATTTGGAGCGAGGAGTTCATGATGTCCCTGGACCACTTTGGCTGCGGCAGCAGCTTCGGCAAGGTGGCCTACTCCACACGCCGTCCTTTGCTGGGCGGCGCAGGCTCCCGTCTGATCTATATCAAGGACCGGGAAAGTGGCGAATATTTCTGCGCCAATCAGCGCTATACCGCCAAGCCCCACGATTTCCATCAGGCCCACATTGTCCCCGGCGGCCACACGGTCATCGGTGAGGAGCTGGGCATCCGGGTCCGTTTCTCCCTGACCGCTCCCATGAAGGGCTTTGCGGAGCTTTGGAAGGTGGAGGTGGAAAACCGCACCGACAAAAACCGGGAGCTTTCCCTGTATGCCCACGCCCGTCTGCTGGCGGACTACACCGGCCATAATTCCTATACCCTGGCAGACTGGAATAATCAGGTAGGCGGCGTTTTGTACTCCCACGAGATCTATCCGGAGCCGGGTGTGACCCACTACGAGCACGCCCATCTGTATTTCTGCAGCAGCTACCCGGTGAATTCCTACACCACCGATCAGAAGTATTTCTGCGGTCTGTACCGGACCTTCGCAGAACCGGTTTGCATGGAGCAGGACCGGCTGCCCAACAACGGCACCTCCTACTCCGACTCCAACACCACCGCCGTGGAGCAGCGGCTGACCCTGGCTCCCGGTGAGCAAAAGACGATCTACTACGTGGCCGGCATGGCCAAGACCGTGGAGGAAGCTGCCCAGTGCGCCAAGGCCTATCTGGCAGAGGGGCTTTTTGAGCAGACTATGCAATCACGCACCGAAAAGGCCCGTGCCACAGAGAAGGTATTTTGGCTGAATTCCGGCAATGACTATATGGACGATATGGTCAACACCTGGCTGAAAAATCAGGTGGACCTGGGCAAGACCTGGGCCAGAGTTTACGGCTGCGGCTTCCGGGATGTGATGCAGGATGTGGCCGGCTTTGGCTCTTTGGATCCCAAGGTGGCCCGTGAGAAAATTCTGCTGTGCCTGCGCCATCAGTTCCCCAACGGCAACACCATCCGGATGTTCGAGCCCATTATGAGAAGGGACTACCGGGACGGCGCAGCCTGGATCCCGGAAACCGTTTCCGTGTACCTGAACGAGTCCGGTGACGCTGACTTCTTGAATGTAGAGTGTCCCTACTTTGAAAGTGAAGAAACCGGCACTGTGCTGGATCATATCCGCCGGGGCATGACCTTCCTGACCACGGTAACCGGCGAGCACGGCCTGTGCCTGTGGGGTGCCGGTGACTGGAACGACTCCACCAATGCCGCAGGTCTCAGAGGCAAGGGTGAGAGCGTGTGGCTGTCCATTGCGGCGGTGAAGGCCCTGAAGACCTTTGCCAAGCTTCTGACGGATGTGGGCATGACCGACGAGGCACAGAAGTGGCTCCGTGAAGCGGAACTTATGACCGAAAAGGTCAACAAGTACGGCTGGGATGAAGACCACTACATCCACGGCTACAACGACGATATGAAAAAGGTCGGCGCTTACACCTCCGAAGGTGCCAAGTTCTACCTGAATATGCAGTCCTGGGCCGTGCTGGCGGATATCAAGCAGGGCCAGGAAGGCCATAAGCTGATGGACCGGGTGGAAGAAGAGCTGCGCTGCAGCTACGGCTATGTGCAGTGCGCCCCCTCCTACACCAAGGGTGACCCCACCATCGGCCGTACCACCTACTTTGTCCCCGGCTGTGTGGAAAACGGCGCGGTGTACAACCACGGCGTGACCTTCAAAATTGCTGCGGACTGCCATTTGGGCAGAGGTGACTTAGCTTACAGCACCATCCGTTCCATTATGGCGGACAATCCGGAGCTGTACGGCTGCGGCGTGGAGCCCTATGCCATGACCAATATGTACATCGGACCGGAAAATCCCTACTGCGCCAAGTACGCCCCCTGTTCCTGGATCACCGGCACAGCCGGCTGGATGTACCGCTGCATCACCGAATATCTGATGGGTGTGCAGGCGGACTGGACCGGCCTGAAAATCGTGCCTTGTATTCCTCAGGAGCTGGACGGCACAAAGATCTCCCGGATCTACCGGGGCGCTACCTACAACATCACCATCCACAAGGGTCAGCATCCCATGGTGGTGGACGGACAGGAAGTAAGCTGCAATATTGCCCCCATCTTCCCCGCCGGAACCACCCATACCGTGGAGGTTTGGTGTTAAATAAATAAAAAACAGGGGCTGTAAAAAGTCCCGTAAAAATGCAGGCTGTGCCGAAAGGTACAGCCTGCAAAAACATTTATAGAGAAACGGCTGGATCAGCGGAAGAACCAACCGTTTCGTGTTTTAATCTAACTACGATGAAAAACCACAAAAGGGACGCTGATGATATACTGATCTGAATAATGAGTGATGAGTACAAAGCACGCATAACACTATTTCAAAAATTTTTAATTAAGAGGTAGATTTTTGTGAAAGAATCCTTTATAATAATTAAACTAAACTGTAGAGTGGGAGGAGTATGTGTTTGGAAATCATTGCTTTAGATAGTTCCCTCACATCAACAAAGCCATCTTACAGTAGATTTGCTGACATTCAGCAAAAAATCATTCACTCTACAGATCCCAATATTTTGGTGCATGTTAATATTGAAACTCGTCTTGGTCTTTCTTTTTTATTCTGCATCAGCACACTGCCTTTGTTAGCAAAAAGCCATGGAAAGCGAATTCAGATTTTCTGTAATAAGAAGAGCCAGCAGCTTTTCTATAATGGTGGTTATATCCCTAAAGAAATTTGTGACAAAGAGGATATCGACATTGCACCTTATTTAGAAGATTCTGCTCGCGTGATTACTGATGTGAATGACGTTCTAACATTAGTGACAGAAATCAAGAAGGACGCTCCTGTTGAGATGAGCGAGAAAGTCGCGGAGATATTTACTTCAAGAGCAGGAGAAATGTACAACAATAGCATTGAGCACTCTGAAGGCGAATATGTTATTGGAGGGAAGTATTTTAAAAATCAGAAGAACAAATATTGCTTTGCTTGTTACGACACCGGAATAGGCATCCCTCAAAAGGTTATTCGTAATGTAAATAGTAACTTTACAGATAGAGAAGCCTTTGCATGGGCATTAAAGAGAGGTAATAGTACTGCAAGTCGATCATCTGGTGTATTGGTTCCTCGTGGATTAGGTTTGGACATGCTGCGTAGTTTTGCCAAAGCAAATGATGGAACAATCAGAGTTTGCAGCGGAAAAACAATGTACATATACAATAGCAAAAAAGGCGAGCAGTATTTTGAATTGAATGCTTCGTTTGTTGGAACACTATTTGAAATGGATATCATTGCTGACAACCAGCATTTATATGTTCTAAAGTGATTATGAAGGGGTTTTCGTATATGATAAGAGCTAGTGAGTATATTAAAACAGGGTTTTCTGCAAATGACGCAGAATGCCTTGGCACGATTATTGAGCCAATGGTAGGCCATGGTGAGAAAATTCAAATTGATTTCTCAAATATCAAAATTTTTACAACACTGTTTTTCAATATTGCATTAACAAAGTACATTGTTCAATTTGGACCCCAGAAGTATGAGGAAATGTTTGAGATTCTAAACTTGTCAGAAGTTGGTCAAAGTACCTATCAGCATTCATTTGATAATGCAGTCGAATACTATAAACTTTCTGCTGCACAAAAAAGCGAGCAAACAGCCCTCCTTTCTGATTTTGATGAAGACTAAGGAGGACCAAATATGGGCATTGTACGAGCCGCAGATTTTGATCTTTCAAAGTATTCGGAAGAAACCACTTTTATTCTTGATACCAACATTCTTTACTTCGTTCATTCCGGCTACTATCTGCCAACAGATCCGAAATGCATTTGCTATTCCAATTTAATTCAAAATATCATGAGTAATGGTAGAACAATCATTGTTTCGTCTTTAAATGTGCAAGAGCTTCTGTTTGGTATTGAGGGAAAAGAATACATGCGTTATCTTTCTGCTAATGGCATTAGCAAGA
The DNA here is from genome assembly GCA_017435615.1 of Oscillospiraceae bacterium. Taxonomy (GTDB): domain Bacteria; phylum Bacillota; class Clostridia; order Oscillospirales; family Oscillospiraceae; genus Faecousia. The sequence goes on from JAFSET010000074.1 coordinate 32,720, forward strand.
ACTCTTATTCCAAGAAGGACTATCGTAAGAACCTTGCAGAACGACAAAACCTGAAAGCTAAGTTAAAAACCGTAATTACAGAGATTTCTACAGCATATACTTTGGCTGATGGTCAAATTAATTGTGGTCAAGTATACAATTATGCTGATCAGTTAGAAACGCACTGTTACGATCCCATTGACTACATTCTGGTTGATAATATGTTGGCTCAAGGTAATGTTGTGTTTATCTCTGATGATACGGACTTCCAATTCGATAATAGAATTGAACTGATTACTGCATAAGTACTCCAAAATGGAATGATCTACATAAGGGGCTGTAAAAAAGTCCCACCAAAAAGCAGGCTGTGCCGAAAGGTACAGCCTGCAAAAATAGACACAAAACAAGAGCCTGTTGCAACTCGCAACAGGCTCTTGTTTATTGGGTTTACATATCGAAGGGCTCCATACCCAGAACCGGGTGGCCCACATTGCCCAGGTACTCCAGCAACTGCTCGGGGTCCTCGGTGCAAATGGTTTCGTCAGCGATCATATCGGTGAAGTTTTCCACACCGTACATATCCAAAACGGTGGCATCCAAACGCTCACGCATCTGGTCCTTCAGCATCTTGGGCATCCAGACGATACGGCCGGGGCCGCCTTCCGCAGCGATGAACTTCTTGGAGGAGATGAAGTGCTTGCCGTGGCCCATGAAGCCGGGGGTCTGAACACCGCCGCCGGTCATAGAGGCCATTTCGGAGAAGCTCATACCCAGGGGGGTCATGCCGGCGTGCTCACGGCAGGTGATGACAACACCCATGGAGCAGGGCTCCACGCCGCAGATACACTCGAAGCAGCCGCAGGAGGTCATGGGATCCTGGAACAGGGAGTACAGGGTGATCTTCTCAACAGCACCATGAGAGTACTTGTTCACAGCCTCGTCCATGGAGTCGTAACGGCCCAGCTTTTCGTCCTGGCAGCCGGTCTTCAGAATGGGCTGGCAGGGACCGGTGGGATCCAGCTCCTGAGTAGCCTTGGCATCCAGCCAGGAAACGGCACCGCACAGACCCAAACGCTCGGGGGTGACGATACATACGTGGCTGGGGGAGAAGGCCTGACACATAATACAGGTGTAGAAGGTGTCCACGGATTCGTCGGTCATAGAGGCCAGACGGGCATCACGCTTGTTGAAGATCTCGTTGGCCTTGGCACGCAGTTCCTTGTTCTGCTCAGCATCCACCACGATGGTGACCTGGCACTTGTCAACCACAACCTCGAATTCGCTCTTGACCTTGGCGTAGAGCACCTCGCCCAGGTGGGCAAACTTAAAGCCGGCCTCGTAGTCAGCCTTGCTGATACGGATACGGATCATATCACGCTGACCGGTGTGCATCACGCCTTCGATGCAGTTGATCCAGGCGTGGATCTTACGCTCCATAACAGACTCGAAGTCTGCCTGCATGGCCTTGCCGGCCACTTCCACGGTGTAGGACAGGGAGATCTTGGAGCCAACGGGGATCTCGTCGATCTCGGGACCGATCACGGTGATCTTGTGATCCTCGATCTCCTGCATTTCCTTGGTCTGGACCAGCTCGAAGCAGTCCACACGGGAGCCGTCCACTTCCACCTGCATATCACCCTTACGGATGATCTCGCCTTCGAAAGCGGAGGCGTAGGAAACGGGAATGTCGATCTTGGTGATCTTCAGCTTGATGTCGCGGGCTTCCAGAGAGGTGGCGTTCCACTTGGAGGTATCCAGCTGCTGGATCAGGCTCTTGGGAACACGGAACATATTCTCGGTCTCGTTGGAGATAACGGGGAAGCCGAGCTGAATTGCGCCTGCGCCGTAAGATACGATCTCATCGGTCAGGGACTTGTAAGCGTTTACAAAGGCACGGATACGGTCCATGGTGTACTTGTACAGTGCCTTGGTGTCGCCGGGCTGGATCGCGCCGAAGATCAAAGCTGCACGCAGAGCCACGGAAACAACGTGGATCACAGACTGATCCTCGTAGCCCAGGGGCACCACACGGACGCCTTCGCCCAGGTTCATACCGGACTCGGCGCAGTGCTTGACGGAGCTGCCGGTCAGGGTGACCAGCAGGCCCAGTGCCTGATAGGACTTGGCCAGCTCAACGGTCTCAGCAGGATCCTCAGCACCGCCGATGATAACGGCAACGCCGGGAATGTCGCCGGTAACCAGGGGCAGACCCAGGTTACGGACGAATGCGTCGGACAGGAAGCCCATCTCGGGCTCAGCATAAGGCTCAGCACCGTGCAGGTACTTCAGCACTTCCAAAAACTCCGCGCACAGAGCGGAAGCAACACCGCTGTCGAACGCATCCTGCAGACGGGGGTTGCGGGTCATCATGGGATGAATGTCATTTTCCAAAGCTGCCTTCAGCTCACCCAGGTTGTTAATCTTCTTGCCGGTGATGCTGTAGTAGCAGGGAAGATTGTAAGCGGTATTGGGGAAAGCAACAGCTTCTGCCTCGCCGTACTGGGCAATGGCAGCGTCGATTGCGGCAACTGTACGCTCATAGTTGTAATCGTTACCGCCGAAAACTCTATCAAAAAGTGTCAACGTCTTTTCCTCCTTAAGTATTAGGGATATCATCCTGATCCAGGATCTGTTTAATTTTACGAATTTCTTCGATTGCCGCAGGGCTGCAGTCGTAAGGGGATTTTCCCTGACGGTCCGCGTCGATGACCTGAGTATTGTAGTGAATGATACCCAGCAGGTCCTCAGCGGGAATTGCGGACCGGATGAACTGTTCATCCTGGTCATCACGAACCTTGTTGGCGACCACACGGACCCGTTTTACCCCCAGATCCGATGCCAAACGCTTTACATTTCTGTAGGTTTGGACGGAACGGGCGCCGGGCTCGATCACAACAATGAATTGGTCCATGTTTCCGGCGGTGCCACGGCCCAAATGCTCCAGGCCGGCCTCCATATCCATAATGACCACATCATTTTTGCGGTAGGTCAGGGCAGCGAGAATGGATTTGAGCATCACGTGCTCCGGGCAGACACATCCGCTGCCGCCTAAATCCACAGTGCCCATCACAAGAAGCTTTACGCCGTTGATGCTCTTGGCAAATTTCTCGGGGATATCTGCCACATAGGGGTTGAGCTTGTAAAACTTATTGTCGTCACTGGCACCGGTGCGCTCCTTTGCCAGGTCCTTCATTTTGGAAATGGGAATGATCTGGTCCACTTCCTCCTGAGTAAGACCCAGCGCCAGACCCAAATTTGCGTCCGGGTCCACATCGGCAGCCAGAACAGTTCGGCCCTCATCGGCATATAATCTTGCCAGAGTGGAGGACAGGGTGGTTTTACCCACACCGCCCTTACCGGTAATGGCTAATTTCATTGGCTTAGATACCTAAAGCAGCACGCTTGGCCTCGATGCAGGCGATCATCTTGTCGCCCAAAGCATCGATGTCAGTGTCCACAACGAACTTGGCCTCGACCCACTGGGTAACACCGTTTTCGCCCTGGAGCAGCTCGGTGACCTCGGTAGAGCCCTTGGAGTAGGGATCCACGCCCAGGAAGGTCTCAATACCGGTAGCCACAACGTAGTTACCGATGGAAACAGCCTTCTCGGACATCCATTCGGGAGCGCAGCCTACCACGGGAACCTGGGAGATGTTGATGCCCCAGTCCTTGGCAATATCGGAAGCCAGAACCATCATACGGGAGATATCCACGCAGGAGCCCATATGCAGAACAGGAGGAATACCGGCCAGCTCACAAACACGCTTCAGACCTGCGCCGCAGTACTCTTTTGCCTTTTCGGGATCCATCAGGCCGGCCTTGGCAGCAGCCTGAGCGGAACAGCCGGTGGTGATAACGATAATATCGTTCTCCAGCATCTTCTTCATCAGCTCGATGTGGGCAGTGTCGGGACGGACCTTGGGGTTGTTACAGCCAACCATAGCCACAGCGCCGCGGATAACACCGGAGTGTACGCACTCGACCAGAGGCTTGGTGGAGCCAAACTCGTCAACCTGGGAGTTGGCAACGCCGTCGAGAACCTTCTTGATGGCTTCCACAGAGTAGCCTACACGGGCCTTCTGCTTCTGATTGGGGATGTTCACCAGCTCAGGTGTACGGTTCTTGAAGTTCTCGATTGCCATCTTCACGATTGCCTTTGCGTTTTCACCGGCAGTTTCAGCGTGGAACTGAATGAACTCGGAGTCAGGCATACGGGCAATGGGAGAGGTGGTGATGAACTTGGTGTGGAAGCACTTGCTCAAGGGGCCCAGTGCAGGGAAGATACACTGCACGTCCACCACGATGGCTTCACAGGCACCGGTAAGTACAACATTCTCCTGGTTCAGGAAGTTACCGGCCATGGGGATACCGTGACGCATGGCAACTTCGTTGGAGGTACAGCAAACGCCGGAAACGGTGATGCCCTTGGCGCCCAAAGACTTGGCGTAGGCGATCATCTCGGGGTCGTTTGCGTAATAAACGATCATTTCAGACAAAGAAGGATCGTGGCCGTGGACAACAATGTTCACGTTATCCTTCTCCATAACACCGATGTTTGCCTCGGTGTCCAGAGGCTTGGGAGTTCCGAACATAACGTCGGAGAACTCGGTGCCCATCATGGAGCCGCCCCAGCCGTCACTCAGACCTGCACGCAGAGACTGACGGATCAGAGCCTCAGGCAGAGAAGAACAGCCCATATGGGTCATATGCATTGCGGTCGCAATTTCACGGTCGATTGCCCGGGGCATGATCTCAGCCTTACGCCACAGCTCCTTGGTGTGCTCGGGAGCGCGCTGTGCGAACTTCTGCTCGCCAAAGGGGAAGCCGTACTCCAGCAGGCCGATCTCAGCCATTTCGTGGGCCAGATCGTAAATGTCCTTGCCCTCGGTCTCCACGCCCCATTCCTTGGCGATGCGGATCAGCTTTTCAGGGTCCTTGACCTGATAGTTGCCGCCTTCACGGGTCTGGTGCAGGGTATGCATGATCTCACGACCGTGGTCAGAGTGTGCTGCAGTACCGCCAACAGTAAAACGCAGATAGTTACGAGCAACGATGCCGTGTACATCACAGCCACAGATACCGCGAGGTGCCTTGGGAGTGATACGGCAGGGGCCCATAGAGCAGATCCGGCAGCAGGTACCGCCTTCGCCGAAGCCGCAGTGAGGAGTTTGGTTCTTGGCACGCTGCTGCCAAGTGTCTGCACCAACCTTGGACGCGTTCTCCAACAGAGAGTTGGTGGCAGCTTCCATTTCCTCGATGGTTGTTAAAGATGCCCAATCCTTCAAAGTGAGTTCCTCCTGAATTCAAAATTTCGCATCACTGTGCCGAAGACGCAGTGATACATAGTATGTCATCATTTATATTACTCTTTTTTTGTCGGAAAGTCAATGGTTATTCGCCGTAAAACCCGGCGTTTTCCCTATCCCTCCCCGGGGGATATTCTCTGCTGCCGCAAAATATATTTCATTTCATTCTTTTTTCCAGGGTGGAAGAGGATAGGGCTGTCAGATACACCCGGTCCATGCCGTACTCGGTAGACAGCACAAAGCTTTTGGGCAGCTCGTCACAGGGCACTACCTGACCCTCCTTTTCCGCACGGGCCAAAAACAGCCTTGTGCGCTTGGAGGTGGAGGTATTGTCCAAATCAAAAATGCCGATGACAGACTTTTCCCGTACCGCCATATCGTTGCCTATAGAAAGGTACATCCTGTTCACCACTTTCCGAAATTCCGATTGATCGAGTAGATTGCCCTAACGGGCAATGGCATTCTTCGAATGCCGGGGAAACGGATTGCCACACCAGTGACATCGGTCACTGGTTCGCAATGACACCGCTTTAGGTTTTTGTTTTGTTGCAATAGGAGAAAAAATGTTACGCATCAGCGTTTTTCCTGTTTAACGAAACGGTAGAAACCCACCGATTTGTCATTGCGAGCCAGTGCTCACACTGGCGTGGCAATCTCAAAATGCAAGGGTGTACGTTGGATAACCCAAAGGACCCTTTTCGGCCTGAAAATAATGATTATTTATTATTTTAGGTCCCTAATATCCTTTGACACCATAA
>JAFSET010000075.1 GCA_017435615.1 Oscillospiraceae bacterium
CTGGCTCGCAATGACACGACTGAGAGGTTTCCTTTTTAGTAGCGGCAAACGAATAACAAAAATGTTGCAATTACACAGTGGGTATGATAAAATACTTCGTTGGAAAAGCTATACAGGAAAGAAGGAAGCGTATTTATGGCATCACAGCAACAGATCAGAAATATTGCCATCATCGCCCACGTCGACCACGGCAAGACTACCCTGGTGGACGAAATGCTGAAGCAGGGCGGTATTTACCGTGAAAATCAGGTGACCCAGGACCGGGTTATGGACTCCGGCGACCTGGAACGGGAGCGTGGTATTACCATTTTGGCGAAGAATACCTCCGTCACCTACAAGGACTATAAAATCAACATTGTGGACACCCCCGGCCACGCCGATTTTGGCGGCGAGGTGGAGCGGATCCTGAAAATGGTCAACGGCGTTATTTTGCTGGTGGATGCTGCGGAAGGTCCTATGCCCCAGACCCGGTTCGTGCTGCAAAAGGCACTGGAGCTTGGCCACAAGGTGATCGTGGCGGTGAACAAGGTGGACAAGCCCGATGCCCGTGTCCATGAGGTTATGGATGAAGTGCTGGAGCTGCTGCTGGATTTGAACGCTACCGACGAGCAGTTTAATTCCCCCACGGTGTTCTGCTCCGGCCGTCAGGGCACTGCCGCTTACGGCCCGGACGATGTGGGCGAAGACCTGAAGCCGCTGTTTGAGACCATTGTCAATTATATTCCTGCCCCCGAGGGCGACGAAAATGCACCGCTGCAGCTTTTGGTTTCCAGCATCGACTACAATGAGTATGTAGGCCGGATCGCTGTGGGCAGAGTGGAGCGTGGCACCATCCGGGTCAATCAGGAGGTCGTGATCTGCGACTACCATGATGAGACTATCCGGCAAAAGGGCAAGGTGGTTGCGCTGTATGAATATGACGGCCTGGGCAAATTGCCTATTCAGGAGGCTTCTGCCGGCCAGATCGTAGCACTGTCCGGCATGGCGGATATCACCATCGGCCGGACGCTGTGCGCCCCGGAAGCTCCGGAGGCACTGCCCTTTGTGAAGATCAGTGATCCTACCATTGAAATGACCTTCTCGGTGAACGACTCTCCCTTTGCCGGCAAGGAGGGCAAGTTTGTCACCTCCCGTAATCTTCGTGACCGGCTGGAGCGTGAGCTTTTGAAGGACGTTTCTCTGCACGTGACAGAGCAGGGTACGGACTCCTTTAATGTGGCAGGCCGCGGCGAAATGCACCTGTCCATCCTGATGGAGACGATGCGCCGGGAGGGCTACGAATTTGCGGTATCCACCCCCCGTGTGCTGACCAAGGAAATTGACGGCAAGCTGTGCGAGCCCATTGAACGGATGGTGGCGGACGTACCGGAGGACTGCATGGGTGCGGTTATTGATAAAATGGGCCGCCGCAAGGCAGACCTGCTGTCTATGACCCCCATGGGCAGCCGTTACCGTTTGGAATTTATGGTTCCGTCCCGGGGCCTGTTTGGCTACCGTAACGAATTTTTGACCGATACCAGAGGCGAGGGCATTATGTCCTCCGTGCTGGATAGCTATGCCCCCATGAAGGGCCAGATCGAACGTCGGCTCACCGGTTCTTTAATCGCTTTTGAATCCGGTGAGGCCTGCTCCTACGGCCTGTTCAATGCTCAGGAGCGCGGCGCGCTGTTTATCGGTGCCGGCACACCGGTGTATGCCGGTATGGTCGTGGGCATTTGCAGCCGTAATGAGGATATGACCGTCAATGTGTGCAAGAAAAAGCAATTGACCAATATGCGTGCCTCCGGCTCTGACGAAGCCTTGCGGCTGACAAGCCCCAAGATCTTCTCCTTGGAGCAGTGTTTGGAATTTTTGGCTGACGACGAGCTTTTGGAGTGCACACCCAAGAGTCTTCGTATTCGCAAGCGTCAGCTTGACCACGCCGCCCGGATGCGGGAAGTCATGAAGCGGCGCAATCAGGAGCAGGGATGAAGCATGTACTATCCGTGCAGGACCTGTCCTGCACAGGCCGGTGCAGCCTGACGGTGGCACTGCCGATTTTAAGCGCCATGGGCTGCCGGTGTACGGTGCTGCCCACCGCGGTGCTTTCCAGCCATACCGGATTCTCAAAGCCTTACCGCCGCAGTATGACCCAGGACCTGGTGCCCACAGCGGCCCACTGGCAGCAGTTGCGGCTTCAGTTCGATGCCATTGGCATCGGTTATTTGGCTGACCCTGAGCAGGCAGAAGCGGTGGAACAGGTGTTGGAGCGGTTTCCGGCCCTGACGGTGGTAGACCCGGTAATGGGGGACCACGGCAGGCTTTACAGCAGCATCACTCCGGATCAAATCCAGGCTATGGCGAAGCTGTGCCGCCGGGGAGATATTCTGCTGCCCAATGTGACGGAAGCAGCCTATTTGACAGGCCTGCCCTACAAGGAACAGCCGGATCGGGGTTATTTCCGGGAACTGACAGCCGGCATGCTGGAATTTGGCGCTCAGGCAGTGGTGATCACCGGTGTTTCCGGCAAAAGCGGCAGTATCGGCTTTTGCGGCAGTGCCGACGGCGAGGAATTCTTCTACCAGACAGCCTGTGTGAACAATCAGTTCCACGGCACCGGGGATATGTTCGCCGCGGCGCTGTTAGGCGCTATGATGGCAGAGCGGAATGTGAAGGAAGCGGCAGCCTTAGCTGCCGGCTTTGTGGAGCGTACCCTTGCGGCGTCTCCGGCTTCCACGCCCCATGGCGCGGAATTTGAAAAACAGCTCCCCTGGCTCTGGCAACAGTTATAAAATATAGGGCGTTGCGCAAAATACGCAACGCCCGTTTTGTGTACAATTACAGCGGTTCTTGCTTGATTTTGGCAAAACGCCGGGGATACTGCTTGGGTGTTGGCGTTACCTTACGCAGTACGATCACTGCGTGGGAGGTGCCATCGATGGGAAATTCCCGTATCTGTTCCAGCTTCAGGCCCAGCAGGCTGATGGCCCGTTTTGCTTCCTCAAGCTCCTGACGGGCGGCTGCGCCCTTCATAGCCAGCACAGCGCCGCCAACCTTGACATAGGGTGCCGTCAGCTCCAAAAGGATCGGAAGCCTGGCTACGGCACGGCTGGTAGCAAAATCATACTGCTCCCGGCAATGCGATACCTCTTCCTCGGCTCTTGCGGTGATGCACCGGGCCTGGACACCCAGCGTGGGGAGGACAGTTTCCAGCCACTTCATCCGCTTGCCCAAGGAGTCCAGCAAGGTCAGCTTCACACCGGGACAGGCAATTTTCAGCGGCACGCCGGGGAAACCGGCGCCGCAGCCCACATCGATCAGTGTTTTCCCGGACAGGTCCGCAGCCGCAAGGACGCTGAGACTGTCCAAAAGATGAAGCCTGGCCACCTGCTCCGGCTCGGTGATCGCGGTCAGGTTCATGACCTTGTTCTGCTCCACCACGGCACGGCCGAAACTGCACAGAGCAGCTTGCGTCTGTTCGTCCAGGGAAAGACCCAATTCCGGCAAGCCCTGGCGCAGTGTCTGCTCCATCATCATTCGTCGTCACCCTCGGTAGCAGGCTCAGAGGGGTATAGAATATCCCAAAGGCGTTCATCCATCTCGTCCATGGGATCGAAGACATCCTCCTGCTCGGTATTTTCGTACTGGGCAACCTCTTGAATGTGCCAGCTTACCAGCATTTTACAAAGGGCATCGTCCACCTCGTTGGCCTGGTTGCCCAAAAAGTCGTTATATTCCTCCATGTCGTCCATGACCTTGCTGTCCACCTCGGCCATCACACGGTTTAAAGCGTCCCGTCCCAATTCGGTCTGAATGGAACACAGAGCGTTGTAGCAGTGGCGGAAGGCCATCAAATAGCCGGCGTACCGGAATTGACGGCTTTTATTGTGGGTGCAGGCTAAGAAAGCGCCAAAATCCGCATCTGCGTGACCGTGAACGCACATTCTGTGACTCATTTCGTGGCAGATCGCAAAGGGAAGACCTACCTCCGGCACGTTGGGATTGACAGCTGATTCGCCGGTCAGGGCCACGGTGACGCCGGTGGTGCCATTGTAAAGATTGCTCCAGCCAAGCTCCTTCACCGGTTCGGTAGAGCCGGTAAAGACAGGGAAGGACCGGTCGTAGGCCAGGGCATTGAAGCCGTCAGCAGCCTGTACAGCCAGCTCCTCAAAGCTGTCGAAGTTCACCGAACCGTCCGCGTCACGCTTGACCTTTTTGGCATATAGATTGGCCTGATCCCGATAGTAATGGGCAGCCCGTTCCAGAGAGCCTACAGAGTACTCACGCAGCTCCAGCCGCACGTCCTCGGCAAGACTGCCGGCGTGGGCGTTCAGGCCGTAAAGGCCGGTATGGAGCAGAGCGATCACACTAAATGCGGCCAGCACCCAGCCAAACCACTGAATGGGATTCCACCGCAGCACTACCATCAGCACGATACTGCCCAGCAGAATTGCGATCAAGAACACCAAAACCGTCTGCCACAGACAGCCCTCAAAGCCGGCGCTCCAGCCGGCTAAGTAGTCCATGATGATCCGGGTCACGTAGGGGTAGACCATATCCACAAGCTGGCTGTGAGCAGCGGCGAACTGATTTAACGCCCAGGCGCACAGAGCCACGATACCGGCCACCAGATAACCACGCCAATATTTCAAAGGACTCGCCTCCTTCAGAATTTGAAAAACCTGTGTTCAGAATAAATCACAATATAGTATAACACATATTTTTCGTTTTGTCTGCCCCCATTTTAAAAATTCCAAAAACTTCGGCAAATTTCAGGCTACAGGATAAAATATCAGGGGTGCCGACCGGCACCCCTGAAATTTATGCTTCCATAGTTTTCATATAGGCCTTAATGGCTTCAAAGGACTGGTCACTGATAGCGTGCTCGATCTTGCAGGCGTCGGCAGCGGCAACCTCCGGGTCCACCCCCAGCCGTTCCAAAAGGCGGGAGATCAGGGTGTGGCGGTCGTAGATCTTTTTGGCGATCTGCAGGCCTTCCTCCGTCAGCTTCAAATGCCCTTCTTTGTCCACGGTGATATAACCGCCGGTTTTCAAAAGGCCAACAGCACGGCTGACACTGGGCTTGGAGTAGCCTAAATATTCTCCCACATCCACACTGCGGACCTGGGGATTTTTTTGGGACAAAACGTAAATGGACTCCAAATACATCTCACCGGATTCCTGAATTTGCACCTGCGCCGCCTCCTTTCTTACCGATGGCATCATTGTAACACACCGCCCCGTCTTTTGCAACTTTACTTTTTGGCAAAAAGTTGATACAATAAGAAAAATTGCGCAAGGAGACTGTTATGCTGGATAAACTACAGGCGGTGGCAAACCGCTTTGAAGAGCTTTGTGCCCGGTCGGAGCAGCCGGATTTTTATAATGACCCCAAAAAGGCCGCCAAGCTTTTACGGGAGAAAAACGACTTGGAGCCGATTATCGAGGCTTATCACGCCTACAACCAGGCCCAGCAGGATATGGACGATGCCCTGGAGCTGATGAGCGACCCGGAAATGAAGGAGCTGTGTCAGCAAACCTACCAGGAGGCCAAGGACAAAAAAGAGCAGCTTTTTAAGGAGCTGCAGGTTTTGCTGCTGCCCAAGGATCCCAACGATGATAAAAACGTGATCGTGGAGATCCGGGGCGGTGTCGGCGGTGAGGAAAGTGCTCTGTTTGCCCACAGCCTGTTCCGGATGTACAGCATGTACGCCGCACAGAAGGGCTGGTCCGTGGAGCTGATGAACTACAACGAGACCGAGCTGGGCGGTGTGAAGGAAGCGGACTTTGTGATCAACGGACGGGGAGCCTACTCCCGGCTGAAATACGAGTCCGGTGTCCACCGTGTCCAGCGTGTGCCGGAGACCGAGTCCGGCGGCCGGGTCCACACCTCCACGGCTACGGTGGCTGTGCTGCCGGAGGTGGAAGAGGTGGATGTGCAGATCAATCCGGCTGATGTGGAAATGCAGGTGTACCGCGCCAGCGGTGCCGGCGGCCAGCACGTGAACAAGACCAGCTCCGCCGTGCGGCTGATCCACAAGCCCTCCGGGATTGTGGTAGCCTGTCAGGAGGAGCGCAGTCAGCTTCAAAACCGGGAAAAATGTATGCGGATGCTGGCCTCCAAGCTCTATGAGATCGAGCAGCAGAAGCTGGACGAGCAGGTAACCGGTATGCGCCGCAGTCAGGTTGGCACCGGCATGCGCAACGAGCGCATCCGCACCTACAACTTCCCCCAGGGCCGTGTGACGGATCACCGGATCGGCCTGACCCTGTACAAGATCGATGCGGTGATGGACGGAGCCATCGACGAGATCATCGACGCCCTGGCAACTGCCGATCAGGCAGAAAAGCTGCAAAAGCAGCAATAATGCGTCTTGACATTTTGCCCGATGCCGGGTATTGTGAAACCGCAAGCTTTTTTCCTGAAAGAAAGGAATTCCTATGATTTTTGTGACCAATTCACCTGAGGAGACAGAAGCCTTAGGTATGCGTTTGGCAGCGAAGCTGCGCCCCGGAACGGTGATTGCCTATCAGGGAGACCTGGGAGCAGGCAAAACCGCCTTTACCCGGGGCCTTGCCCGTGGACTGGGTGCCGATGAGCCTGTGACCAGTCCTACCTATACCATCGTCAACGAATACCTTTCCGGGCGGATGCCGCTGTTTCATTTTGATATGTACCGCCTGCGCAGTGCCGACGATCTGTTTGACATTGGCTGGGAGGATTATTTGGAACGCGGCGGCGTATGTGCCGTGGAGTGGAGTGAAAATGTAGCAGATGCATTGGAGTCTCCGGTGCAGGTGCTGATCGAGAAAACCGGTGACACCACCCGGACCGTCACCATCACAGGAGGTGCCGATTATGCTGATCTTAGCCTTTGAAACCTCAGCCAAGGCCGGCTCTGTGGCGTTGCTGCGAGACGGCGTGCTGTTATCGGAAAGCTATGTCAACACCGGCCTGACCCATTCTCAGACCCTGCTGTCCATGGCTGAGGACCTGCTGAAAAGCAGCGGCGTGACCGTTGAGGCTGTTCAGGCAGTGGCAGTGGCAGCCGGTCCCGGCAGTTTTACCGGTGTGCGGATCGGCGTAGCTGCGGCAAAAGGCTTTGCCTGGGCAAGAGAAATTCCCTGCTGCGGCGTATCCACCCTGGAAGCTATGGCGGAAAATTTAGGCATCTATGACGGCTATGTGCTGCCGGTGATGGACGCCCGGCGCAGCCAGGTCTATAACGCTCTGTTTCAGGCCTCCAAGGGCGAGTTGACCCGGATAGCGCCGGACCGTGCCATTTCCCTGGAGGAGCTGAGCCGGGAGCTGCGGCAGCTTGAAGGCCCTGTGTTTTTGGTGGGTGACGGCAGCAGCCTGACCTACAACACCTTAAACCAAGAAATTCCCCAGCTTGTGATGCCCCCGGAGCACCGGATGCACCAGCGTGCCGCCGGTGTGGCACTGGCAGCGGAAAAGCAGCTTGCCCGGGGTGAAAACTGTGATGCGGCTGTGCTGCAGCCCAATTATCTGCGCCTTTCCCAGGCAGAACGGGAACGGCTGGAAAAAGAGCAGGCAAAATAAACAGCGTATTTATATTGTTCTCTGAGAAAGGATCCTTTTATGTATTTACTGAAAATCATCACGCTTTTGGGCGGCTTGGCCCTGTTCCTGTTTGGTATGGACACCATGGGCAAGTCTCTGGAACGGCTGGCTGGCGGCAAGCTGCAGACCGTGCTTGCCAAAATGAGCTCCACCGTATTCCGTGGCTTTTTCCTGGGCCTGGCGGTCACCGCGGTAATTCAGTCCTCCTCTGCCACCACGGTCATGGTAGTGGGCTTCGTTAACTCCGGCATTATGACCCTGAAGCAGGCCATCGGTGTCATCATGGGCTCCAACGTGGGTACCACCGTCACCTCCTGGCTGCTTTCCCTGACGGCTTTGGAGGGTGACAGCTTCATCGTCCAGTTCTTCAAGCCCTCCACCCTGGCACCGCTGCTTGGCACTGTGGGTATCGTGCTGTATATGTTCACCAAGAAGGAAAAGAACAAGGGCATCGGCGCGATTTTGCTGGGCTTTATGGCACTGATGACCGGCATGGACCTGATGAGCGACTCTATGGCGTTTTTGAAGGAGGAGCAGTGGTTTGCCAACCTGATGGTGTCCTTCTCCAATCCTATTTTGGGTATTTTGGTCGGTGCGGCCCTGACTGCTATCATCCAGTCCTCCTCCGCTTCTGTCGGTATTTTGCAGGGTCTGTGCTCCACCGGCGTGATCTCCATTGGTACGGCGATCCCCATTATTTTGGGCCAAAATATCGGTACCTGCGTTACGGCAATGCTGTCCACTGTGGGTGCCAACCGCAACGCCCGCCGCACGGCGCTGGTGCACCTGTATTTTAACATTGTAGGCGTGGTGATCGTAGGGCTGGTATTCTACATGATCCATATGATCCATCCCTGGGCCTTTATGGATGATATTGCCGGTCCGACGGACATTGCCGTCGTCCACACCGGCTTTAACCTGATCGCCACGGCTCTGCTGCTGCCCATGAGCAGACTTTTGGAAAAGCTGGCCTATATGACGATCCCTCAGCAAAAAGTCCATCAGGCACCGGTGCTGCTGGATCCGCGTTTGCTGGCTACCCCCGCGGTGGCTATCCAGCGTGCTATGGATGTAGCAGGTCAAATGGCCGATACCTCTTTGGATGCCATGAAAAAGGCCATCGATCTGACAAAAAACTTCACAGAGGCCGGCCTGGAAGAGGTCAAGGAGCTGGAGGATCAGACGGACCTGTACGAGGATGCCCTGGGCTCCTATCTGGTTAAGCTGACCGGTCAGCGGCTGTCTGTCCACGATAACCGGATGCTCAACACCCTTTTGTACACCATCAGCGATATTGAACGGATCGCCGACCATGCCGTTGCGGTGGCAAAGGCCGGTCAGGAAATGGCGCAGAAGAATATCCGCTTCTCTCCGCAGGCTATGGAGGAGCTGGCGGTGCTGGAGCAGGCAATGCTCGATGTGATCGGCAATACCGTGCAGGCTTACAAGACCAACGACCTGTATCAGGCTATGAAGGTAGAGCCTCAGGAGCAGGTCGTGGACGTGCTGGTCAAGGAAGTCAAATCCCGGCATGTGCGCCGTCTGCGTGACGGCCTGTGTACCGTGGAATACGGCTTCATTCTAGAGGACCTGCTGACAGCCTACGAGCGCAGTGCGGACCACTGCTCCAATGTGGCAATTGAAATGCTTCAGGTCTCCGAGGGCAAGCTGGAGGCCCACGAGTACCTCAACGCCCTGAAGGACGGCAAGCTCAGTGAAAGCGCCCAGTTTACCGAGCGTTTCAAAAAGTACCGCGCCCGGTACGCTTTCCCCGACGAACAATAATCTCATAGAGAAGATGCCACCCGAAAAAGATTTTCCATTCTTTTCCGGGTGGTTTTTTATGATACATACGATCAGGACACATAAAACAAAGATAAGGCAAACGTCGGTATGCCATCGCAGATCAGTTTTTCCGATTCTTTTCAGACATGATTCTGCGGAGAATCTCCACCCCTTTTTTGGTCATATCTCCTTCCCCAATGTTTTTGGACTCCAAAATCCGTTCAATTGCCTGGGCAGGATCTAAGGAATGGTAGGGATAGTACAACACACGTAATTCTTTAGGTTTCATTAGTTTATAAACCTGCTTACTGCTTTTCTCATAGGTATAGCACCAATATCGGTACAAGTATCCCATCCAGTACAATTCCTCTGTGCCGTATTTTTCTTTGCCGTAGTTGGTTGCACCGAATTCCTCCTCGATCTCCTGTAGGATACCGTCCTCGGTGCAGGACTCGTACAAGAAGCCGTCCTGATCCATCCGGGCAGCCACCTTGGACAACATAAATCTTCGAAGAAATATGGGAGAACTGCACGCCAATTTGGATGCCGACAGCACAAACAATTCTGCCTGCATCCTGCATAGTTTCAATCCGGTTTCATCAAAAGCTCTCATTTCAAAACATCCTCAATATAGTCTCCCTGGCCACGGTACTGCTTTCTTGCCAGTTTCACCTTATCACTACTGACTTTGTGTTCGTCCATTTTGGAAGAAAGGTATGCTCTTTTCTCTGCCTGTGCCAAATAGCAGTGGTGCAGAAGTTTTACCTGCTTCAGCGCTTTGGGTGTAACAAATACATACTGGTTCCCAAGGTTGGTTGCCGACAGGCAGTGCTGACATTGCACATCGGTGATCTCGCCGTCGATAAAGCTGTCGATGATTTCAAACATCCGATTATCTGCAATGGGGGCGATGATATAGTCAACGTCCTCCAGGCGGGCCAGCAGTTCTCGGATGATGGGATGATCGGCATAAGCATCCAGCCGCTTACGAAAATAGGCGATCATCAGCATCCAATCACGGGTAACACCCAGCTGAACATATTTTAATCCTGCCGGATCAAAATCGACGATGTACAAGGATGACTCGGGATAGCTGGAAACAAACATTGCAGACTGCTCCAGACTCTCGCCGCAATAGAACCCTCTGCCAAAGTCGTTTCCGTCCTTTGCGTTTTTCACGGAAAGCGTACCATCAATGTATGTCTTGGAGCCGTGGAAAAGAACCTTATGTCCGGCAGTGCATTCCTCCCGGTAGAACTGCTCTTTTATTCTGTTCAGCCGGATATTCTTACTATACGCAAAATCATAGATTTTTTCTAAATTTTTAGCGGCAACCTGATCTTCATTGGTTCTCCAGTTATAAACCGACTGATGGGATACACCAAGCTGTTGAGACAGTTCAGCAACCGATAACCCCAAAAGTTCTTGGATGATCTCCAAATCTGATGCTACTTGAAAATGCTTCATACTGTAAACTCCTTATGAGCGGATACTCAGATTATAATACATAATTGCTTCTTTGTAAACTTGTTTGTAAAGTTTTTTACAAACAAGTTTACTGATATGAAGAGGTGACATGCACAGCAATCTACGGATCTTATTGAATGAGAACAGAAAGATCGTGCCGGAGCACAAACTTCGACACGATCTGAAAATTATTCTATTTTGGTGTTACCTCAATGAATGACATAGAACCAGGGTGTTTCAGACTACTGAAACACCTTGCCAATGCGAGCCAGTGCGCTTAAGTGGCGTAGCAATCCGTTTCTCAAAAGTTTCGTTTTGCTTGTTTTTTAAGGGAAATATGCTTTTATCCAAAAACGACCTGACCGTTTGCTGGGCATATAGATCTGTTTGCGTCCACATCCTTGAGAGGATGCGTCCGCAAACAGATGGACTCTCCCACGGCCTAAAAACTGTTCCTGTTGCGGTACCCGACATCTGCCTGCGGTGACAAAGCACCTTGGCATCTGTCGACCGCTGCCACTCGCTCACCTCGCTTTTTCCGCCACCGGCGGCGCTCGGATCGCTTCCCACCGGACAGTTTTTACCTTGCCTGCGGCAAGGCCGGCCTTTCGAGTCCATTATCACCCACCCCATAAAAAAAGACGACCGGCAGGTCGTCTTTTTTTATGGGGTGGGTGATGGGACTCGAACCCACAACGCCTGGAACCACAATCCAGTGCTCTGCCAATTGAACTACACCCACCATATATGAAGTTATGAGTTATATTAAATC
>JAFSET010000076.1 GCA_017435615.1 Oscillospiraceae bacterium
AAATATTTATTATTTAAGGTTCCCAATATCCTTTGGTAATCTGAATGAATAAAGTTCCCCTTTGAGATTGCCACGCCGCCTTTTGGCGGCTCGCAATGACACCGCTTAAGGTTTTTGGCTTTTGCATAGCTACTGCAATGCGTGGCATTGCGCCGCCCATAAGGCGGCAATTTAATGCCAGTAACAGCTCGATAAACTGAAATTAATAGAGCACAGCAGTAAGGCGCACTTCGCAAGGAAGTGCGCCTCGATGTTTAGTCCAACAGGGCCAGGATCTGGTCCTTAGGCTTGGCGCCAACGCCCTGGTTGACCACCTTGCCGTCCTTTATCACGAACAGGCTGGGAATGGACATCACCTGATACTGGCTTGCCAGCTCCTGCTCTTCGTCCACGTTGATCTTGCAGACCTTAATATGGGGGTTCTCCTCAGCGATCTCCTCCAAAACAGGACCTACCATCCGGCAAGGACCGCACCAGGGTGCCCAAAAGTCCAGCAGGACCGGCTTGTCACTGCGCAAAACCTCTGCTTCAAAATTGTGCTTACTGATATTCAATGCTGCCATAATCATATTCTCCTTTTCTTTAAGTTCTGGCCATACCGTCCACGTGGAGCACCACGCCGGTAATATACGACGCATCCTCAGATGCTAAGAATACAAACGCCTTTGCGATATCCTCCGGCTGACCCAACCGCCGCAGAGGGATCTGCCGGATCATGGGGTCGATCACTTCCTTGGGAACAGCCTTCATCATATCCGTTTCCGTGATGCCGGGAGCCACAGCGTTGACCCGGATGCCCTTGGGTCCTAACTCCCTGGCCAGGGAAACCGTCAGACCGTTGACCGCAAATTTGCTGGTGGGATAAGCCACGCCGCTGGGCTGGCCGTAGATGCTGACCATGGAAGAGGTATTCAGGATCACCCCGGAGCCTCTTTCGATCATATCGTCCACGACACTTCCAATGGCATTGACCACGCCCTTGACATTCAGGTCCATCACCTTGTCATAAAGCTGCTCGGTATATCCGGTAATGGGTGTACTTTCCGAAACACCGGCGTTATTCACCAAAATATCCACAGGTCCGAATTGGGCCTTCACTTGGGCCATGGCCTCCTTCACCGACTGGGCCGATGTTAAATTGGGGCTAATGCCGCCGATGACAGCTTCCGGAAATTCCGCTTTCAGTCCGTTGACTGCTTTTTCCGCATTTTCAGGGCTGCTTGCTGCAATCACCACCGCAGCGCCTTCCTTTAAGAAGGCCTTGGCTGTTGCCAGCCCAATTCCACGGCTTCCACCGGTGATTACGGCTACTTTATTCTTCAGTTTCATATCTCATGCCTCCTTGTTTTCTTCTTGTAGCCTTAGTATACCCTGCTCCGATCTGTTTTTCTGTGACAAAATCACAAAACCGGCAGACAGGTTGGTATTTTTATCGATGCACGCAGGTATTTTTCCAATTCAATTCTATAAATAATCTAACAATTTGTCAATGTTTATGACTCCGGTCTTTACTTTGGCGCAAAAATGTATTATGATATAGAGGATCAGAAGGTATGCGCAAACCTGACCGCGTTGAATTTTCCGCCGGAACACCTCCGCGGATTGAATAAAGGAGAGTTTCTATGAAAACAAAAGCAGTACGTATCCACGGCAAAATGGACCTTCGTCTTGACGAGTTTGATCTGCCCGAGGTAGGTCCTGACGATGTTCGCATTCGTGTGGTATCCGACAGCATCTGTATGTCTACCTACAAGGCTGCCGTTGAAGGCGGCGACCACAAGCGTGTTCCCAGCAACTGTGACGAAAACCCCACCATCGTCGGCCACGAATTCTGCGGTGACATCGTTGAGGTTGGTGAAAACTGGAAGCACAAGTATAAGGTTGGCGACAAGTTTGTTATTCAGCCTGCCCACTACTACAAGGGCTCCCAAGACGCCCCCGGCTACTCCTACAGCTACTGCGGCGGTAACGCTCAGTACTGCAATGTGCCGATCGAAACCCTGCTGATGAACTGCCTGCTGCCCTACAACTCCGATACTTATTACTACGGTTCCCTGGCTGAGCCTCTGAGCTGTGTTGTGGGTACCTTCCACGCCATGTATCATACCAAGGCCGGCTCCTATGTCCACGAAATGGGCATCAAGGAAGGCGGCAAGATGGCACTGCTGGCATCCGTCGGTCCTATGGGCCTGGCTGCCATCGACTACGCCATCCACTGTGACCGCAAGCCCAGCCTGTTGGTGGTCACCGACATTGACGAAGCTCGTCTGACCCGTGCCGCCTCCATCTACACCGTTGAGGAAGCCAAGGCCAACGGCATTGAGCTGCACTATGTCAACACCCGGATGGAGAACGCCACCGCTTATCTGCGTGAGCTGTCCGGCGGCACCGGCTATGATGATGTGGTGTGCTTTGCCCCTGTCAAGCCTGTGATCGAGCAGGCCGACGACATTCTGGGCTTCGACGGCTGTCTGAACTTCTTCGCCGGCCCCACCGATCCTCAGTTCAAGGCCCCCTTCAACTGGTTCAATGTCCACTATCTGTACACCCACGTGGTGGGTACCTCCGGCGGCAACACCAACGATATGAGCGAGGCCATCGAAATGATGAACGCTGGCAAGCTGAACCCCTCTGCACTGGTGACCCACATTGGCGGCCTGAATGCCGTGATCGACACCACGCTGAATCTGCCCAAGATTCCCGGCGGCAAGAAGCTGATCTACACCCAGATTGACCTGCCTCTGACCGCCATCGACGAATTCGAGGAGAAGGGCAAGACCGATCCTATGTTCGCTGAGCTGGACAGAATGTGCAAGGCAAACAACGGGCTGTGGAATCCGGAAGCAGAAAAGTATCTGCTGGCCAACGCCAAGCCCATCGAATAAACCAAACAGTAATCCCCCTGAAACCTGTCGGTTTCAGGGGGATGCTTTATGTCAAATCATGAAACAGCTCCATATATTCCTGACGGGTATGGTCAAAGCCTAAAAATTCATAGCTGGGCTGGCTTTTCAGCTCCGGTTCCGGAGACCACAGGGCCATGCCGGTCATGGCAAAAAACTCATGGTACAGCACATCGTCATCGATCTGAAACACCTGGTTATACTCCTGCTTTGTCAGGGGGCTTCCCAAAAACTTGTTCCAGATCATATCCTGCAGCGGCTCCTCGATCTGCCGGTACAGGGGCATTTCCTGCTTCACCGGACGGGTCACATCGGACAGATAGGCTTCGCTGCCGTCATGGAGCAGGCAGGCAAGCTGCACCCGGCGGCTCAGGCCCCGGGCCTTTGCCTCCTTTGCGCAGCTAATGCAATGCTGACCCACAGAATGAAAAGTGGCAAAATGGCCGTTAGCCCTGCACAGCATGGAAAGAGCGTGGGCAATATCTTCAATACAGATCAGCTCCGGCTGGGGTCTGATGGGGTCGATCATAATGCCGGAAAAGGTACGGATCTGACTCATAAAGCTTCCTCCTTGATCACTTCTTTCAACAAAATCCGGTCCTGAAAGCCGCCCCGTTTTTGCCGTTTTTCTTCCCGGATCTGCAGCAGCTTTTCCCAACTGCACCCCCGGGCCTGGGCTGTGGCGGCAATGACCTCCAGCAGGTCTGCCAGTTCCTCCACATCCTTGCTTTGCTGATATTCGTTAAGCTCCTCGCAAAGCTTTTCCTCCAGCTTGCCAAGATACTGGTCTTTCTCCAATACCTGTACGGTGCAATGCTGACCGGTGGCCTCAATGATCTGTGGAATTCGGTCCCGAACCAGCTTGTTGTAGATAACCGTCTGCTTTGCCACGCTTATCCCTCCTGTAAACCGTTATGCACCCATTATACTCCCGGGCCAGCCGATTGTCAATTTCCCGGCTGCCATCTTTGGTCCGTTTATCAAGTCTCGTAGGGACATGTCCGAAACAAAACAAAACAGCTCATAAGGATGATAGCTCCTCAAGGTCCATCATCCTTTCGGACACCCGGGGACGGGTGTCCCTACGAAAAACTCTGTAAAGGCTCGAAAAATAAGAATTGTCGCTTAAGTTGACAGCATTGCCTTACAGACAGAAACGATCGTCACTGTTTTGACCACTCTATCCTGTCTTTATTGGTCTGCAAAAGGATATGGTTTTGTCGGTAGGTCACTGCCTGTATATCCATATTCAGCCGGTCCATTTTTTCAAAATAATCCTCCTTGGAGGAATACAGCGGCTGATAGTTTTGGATTACTGCCTTGGCCTGCTGGGCATCCTCCTGCAGCAGCAGCTTCAAAAACTGTAGCTGTACCTGGGCAGAGCCGATCACGGCGGTGTCCGGGTCGGTAATCACATAGTCGCTGCCATGGCTTTTTCCGGAGGCCCCGGATACATAAGGATGGATCATTGGCATCAGGGCAGACAGGTCTCCCACATCAGAGCAACCGGCGCGAACCGTCCCAGGCTCTACGGTCACATTGCCCAGAGTCTGTTTCATTGCCTGCTCCATCACCGGGATCAGGCCAGGTGCGTTGCGAATGGGATGGTAGCCAAGAATATCCCGGATGCGAAGCCTGGCCCCCATGGCTGCCGCCGATGCCGCTGCCGCCCGGTTGATCCGTTCATTGGCAGCAACGATGGCGTTTATATCCGCGCCCCGGACATAGGCTTCCATTTTCACCACATCCGGAATGGCATTGACACTGTCACCACCGGCGGTAATGATGGGATGGAACCGGATATGGTCCGAGTCCTGGAAGGTCTCACGCAGGGCATTGACGGCGTTCATGGCCAAATTAGCCGCATACAGGGCGTTGATGCCCTGGTGAGGCGCACCACCGGCGTGGGCGGTCACACCCTCAAAGGTGTATTCCTTCACGATGCAGCCATTGCCGCCGCCGTAGATATACCCCCCTGTTTGCTGGGCGTTGGTGGTATGGATCATCATGGCTATGTCCACGCCGTCAAACCAGCCCCGGTGCAAAAGCTCAACTTTACCGCCGAAGTAGCGGATAATTCCCTGATCCTTCAGGCTCTGACGGTAAGGAATTTCGATCAATTCCTCCGCAGGCACTGCCATTAGCCGGATCTTCCCGGAAAGGCCATCCAACGCCCCCAGCTCTTTTAAAACCGCCGCAACGCCCAACAGCGCCGCAAGCTGGGCACCGTGGCCGCAGCAGTGGACCGCTCCGGTCTCCGGATCAGCGTCCGGGTGGGTCGGACACAGCAGTCCGTCCAGCTCTGCCATGACCGCAACGGTAGGGCCAGGTCTGCCGGTGTCCGCGTCGGCGTAAAAGCCGGGAATATTGCCTGCTACGGTGACGCAGTATCCCAGCTTTTCAAAAGCATGCTTCAGGTAGGCTTCGGTTTTGTACTCTTTATAGCCGGTTTCCGGGTTTTTCCAAAAATAATCCAGGGCATCCAGCATTATATTTTTGTACTTTTTTGCCTGTTCCGCAATGTTTTCCATGGCGCACCTCATTTTTTCTTTCATTGTATCACGAACGCCTCATTTTTCAATTGTATTTTTGTAGCGAAGTGGGACAGCCTCTTGTAAAAAACCGATTGACGTACAACAGCAAAAGCGGCCCTGCTGTTACGCAGGGCCGCGCGTATCCTATTAGCAGCCGAAACCGCAGATCCGGCTGAGAATCTGCCAGATGGAGCTGCAAGCAGTGTTGCAATCAGTATTGCAGGAAATAAAAAACATCGTGGGACCTCCTTTTCAGATTTCGTCTCGCGAAGACAATACAGATTGTAACCCTTTTGTAACTATTTTTCAAGCTGTAAATCTTACCAGTTCCCCGGCATCCGTTGCCCCCTTCAGGCAGTGACGATTTGCATAGAGGACATAGACACAAAATACCTACCTCAAAGGACCGGGAACGAATCCATTCAAGGTAGGTATTGTGGCTTATATACGCCTTGTTAACGAATGTATTTCCATCCACACTCATCTATTATAAATTCTTTCAATGAGCGTATAAAATCCAAATCAATGTTGTAAAATTCCAGATAAACGATTTCCCGGTCAGCATCGGAATATCCGATCAAATATACATTCTTCGGATATCCGTATTCGGATTGTTCAATGGATAGCATCTTAAATTGATATCCGTCAATTTCGGCCGTAGGCTCACAACTTGAATTTGTATCCTTGATGGTTTCTGTCTGGAATGTATATACTGAATTTAATCTGTTCTTTTGGGTTTCATATTCCTCCTGGCTATATTGACAAATCAGATAATCCGTTTCGGAAGAAAAAATGAAAAAGAAAGAATACACTTGGTAATGCTCAACATTTGTGGTTTCGCCCACCTGCGTCAAATCCGGCATTATTTTGCTTTCACTTTGTACAGAGGAATACTGCTGCACAGCTTCGCTTCCTTCATAGCTTTTTACCTGCATCCAACCGGCAATCAATGCGGAATAGAAGAACAGAACCGAAAAGATCACCAATATAATCACAGATATTACAAGCTTAATCCAGGTTTTGCGATTACGGAAAACGCACAAGCCGAGCAGGCCGATGGCAAGCAGCGGCATGAGAAAATAGACAATCACAAATCCATAGTCGAGCATCACATCGTTGCTTAGCATAGAGATACCGATCCCTATTGCTATTGCAGGGAGGATTGCACCGCAGATCAACCCAAGCAATCTGCCTTTTGTAAATGTATATTTTTTCACCCGTATCACCTTCTAAACTTGGTTTCGAATTCAACATAGCACAAAACTACACTGTTTTCAAGCAAGAAGGGCATTTTTGTCTATAATGTACAGAATATTTCCACAAATGATGCAACAGGTTATCTATTCAGGGTAGGTATTATGGTACGGGAGTTCATAACAATCTTACTCTTGTTTTACAGGTCACTATTCAACCTCTACACTGTCCGCCCACAGGTAAAATAGATCTTCCATCATAGGTGCATCGGAGGTCATACATAAAAACTGAACGATCCAAAACGCATTAGCACCTTTATAGGAATAGGAATAACTTCTGGTTCCGTTGTCATCTCTCACATAGAACCAAAGGTCATCTTGGTTTTGCGGTTCAATATCTGTATAACCGTTATTTGCAATGACATTACCTATGTACTCTTCCAAAGAACGATCTTCCAATCCTTTCTCAAGCGAAAAATCTTCCTTTAAAACAACTACGCCACAACAATCTGACACATAGTACGCATAAAAGCCCAATTCACTCTCTTTTTCTATAAATTTATCTGTAAGAATAAGCTTGATCCCGTCCTTTTCAAAAATTGTGGGTTCTCCTATGGCATCATTATTAGGTACAATCATGATTTCAGGAAAGCATCCACATAAAAAAAGACTGCAAGATAATAACAAAGAGATTATGACAAGCAACTTTTTCATGCTTAAATTCTCCTTTTTATTTTATTATAACAAGAACACAGAATAATTGCAATACTTTCGCACTATACCGTAACGAGCAGGGAATTTGTATGTACAAATTCCGTTTCAGTCCGTAATGCTTACGAAAAAAAGAAAACCGAGTGGGGCTGTAGCAAAAGTCCCTTGAATCTTGTTTATTTGGCAACAGCTTCTTCACTATTCACTATTGCTTATTACTTCAAAGTCCTAAAGACATTCATAGTGAAGAGTGAAGATGTAAGAAGTAAAAATCCCGAATGCTTTCGCATTCAGGATTTTTGGTGCCGGTGGCCGGACTCGAACCGGCACGCTGTCGCCAGCGGTGGATTTTGAGTCCACTACGTCTACCAATTCCATCACACCGGCAGGTGTGTTTCAAGCTATATAATAATTCTTCACGGGGATTTATGGAGTCCACTACGTCTTCCTGTTGCGGTGCCCAAAATTTCCTGCCCGCTATTCGCTCACGAAATTTTGACCGCTGCCACTCGCTCGCCTCCCTTGTCTCCGCCACTGGCGGCGGTCGGCTCGCTCCCCAATTCCATCACACCGGCAATTGGTACTGTGGTATTATACACCATCCATTTGAAAATATCAAGTAGTTTTTCACTTATATTTTTGCTGCCGTACTATTTTTTGAGCGGTCAGGGCAGGATTTCGGTAATTCCGGCCTCCAAAGCCTGAGCTGTGAGCATTCCCACGTTTTTACGAACAACCTCTCCTTTTGCATTGACAAAAACGGTAACAGGAATAGCGGAGATGTCATAGATCATTGCCGCCTCTGCCGTTGTGTCGTAGAACACGGGAAAAGTATAGCCGCCTTGGTCCAAAACTGCCTGGGCATCCTCACGGGTATCACTGGTCAGCAGGTTGACCATCATAAACTGCACCTGGGGATACGCCTCGAAGCAGGCCTGGAAATGAGGCAGCTCCGCCTTACAGGGCGGACACCAGCTTGCCCAAAAATTGACCACAACAGGCTTCCCCTTGAAGTCGGACAGCTTTACGGAATTCCCCTGCCCGTCCTCCACGGAGAAATCATACGCCGCTGTCTGCTCCTGGGGTGGCTGCTCTGCGGCAGCACACCCATACAAAAGCAGCATTGCAATGGCACAAACAACAACCGCAAATAGTCTTTTCATCACCGGAAGCACTCCTTCATGTTAGGGTTTTCACGGCAAGAAACGACCAAAAACACAGGAAGGTTTCTTACCATTTGAAAGAATACACTGTTTCGCTGTGATAGCGCTGGCCAGCCTTGAAGAAGGGCTGCACCCACTTGGGATTATTGACACTATTGGGATAGAACTGGGTTTCCAGGGCCACGCCGCCCCGGTAGCAATAGCTGACACCGTCCTTGCCCTTCTCTCCGCTGAGGAAATTGCCGGAGTAGAACTGCAGGCCGGGACAATCCGTAGAAACAGACATACTGCGGCCGGACTGCGGATCTGTCAAAATAGCGCAGGGATCTGCGAACGCTTCAAAGCAGTGGTCATAGCCACCTTGCAGCTTCAGGCAGCGGTAATCCTGGTCAATATCCCGGCCAATGGGCTTGGGCTGACGGAAGTCCATAGGTGTACCTTCCACGGATTTGTTTTCTCCCAAGGGAATGGACTGCTCATCATCCGGCAGATAATGCCGGGCAGTCAGCATCAGCACCTGATCCATAGCCTTTTCCGGATGGTCATGGCCGGCCATATTGAAATAGGCGTGGTTGGTCAGATTAAACACAGTATCCTGGTCACTAATGGCATCATAGGTCAAATGCAGCGCGCCGGGATGATCCAGGGTATAGGTTACATGGATCTTGGCATTGCCGGGCATTCCCTGATCTCCGTCAGGGCTTTCCAGGCTGAACCGGATGCTGTTTTCCGTGTGCTTCTCAACCGTCCAAAGCCGGTAGGCATAGCTGTCCGGGCCACTGTGCAGATTATTGCCATTTTCATTGGCAGGCATTTGCACCGTTTTGTCACCAATGGTAAACTTACCGCCTGCAACACGGTTGGCATTGCGGCCCACTGTAGCGCCGAAATAGCCGCCTTTTTTCACATAATCCCGGGGAGAATCATACCCCAGGACCACATCGGCCACATTACCCTGACTGTCCGGCACATAAAGCCGCACCAGCGTTGCGCCAAAGTCACTGATCCAGGCGGACATTTCTCCCCAACGGATTTCATATATACAGGCCTTTTGGCCATTCGGCGCTGTTCCAAATGATTTTTTCTTCATCGCATATCCTTCCTTTTCATTTTATCAGTAGCATTATACACCATTTGACTTAATTTGCAAACTAAATAAAAAACTTTCTCTCCATCATTTCACGGGCAGGGCGGCAAATTCCCAGGAAGATCAAAAATCCTCCAAACAGCACCAGCACCGCCATGGGATAAAAGGACCAACCGGAAAAACCGATGGTGTCAAAGGTTACATACAACAGCAGCTCCATCACCGGGATAAACAAGCCCAAAGCGGCAATCGCACCGCCATAGACATACATTCTGCCCCGGCGCACATATCGCCGCAGGGTAACCACCGTAGTTGTCAGCAGCAGGCAAAACCCGGTAACCGGAAAAGCGAAGCTTAAAAACCAATTGCCTGCCACCGCAAAATTGATATACAGCAGGTACACACCCACTGCGGCAAAATCGATTGGGACAAAGATCACCGGATTGGGGTGACGAAACCACAGCGGCAAGATCGCCACCACATACAAAAGCACCAGTGCGCCGATAACATAGCCGGACCAGGTAACGGTGCCGTTTAAGGGCAGGTCGCACAGCAAAACCGTGATCAGCGGCAGCAAAAAAGCAGCCAGCACGATCATCCGAATTCCCCAGGGACTGACCTCCTTTTCAGGATACAGCTCCACAGGATAGGGGCTCTGGGCCGTTTTGCGAGGCAGATTGGGGTGATAGGCCTCCAGTCCGCACAGCGGGCAACGGACCTCTGCATCTGACAGCTTGACTCCACAGGAACAACAATACATCCTTATCTCCTTTCCGCACTGGCCGCGTTGCTGCTGACCTGGGCCTGCAGACCCAGCTCCTGCAGCACCTTGAAAAAGGCCATTTCAAGCTGAGGCTCCTTGGTGTTACGGATAAAATTCACATAAAGCCGGTCATTGTAGGACAGCACACCGCAGTTATAGGGTGCTGTAGACTGTACCCCAAGAATAAAGTCCAGCCTTGTCACATATTTGCGCATCTGCTCCGGCATCTTCACCACGCCCAAATTGGACAGGCTCAAACAGGTTTTTCGCTCACCTACCGCCAAAAACACGGCTTTCATCACAAGATTTTTCACAAATAGCGGCATCAGCTTCACCGCCAGGATCCGCTCGGAATTCACATTGGTAGCGATCTTCATTCCCATCTGACGGGGGGTAATATCCAGTCCCATCCAATGATGGACCACCTGGCAGATCTCTGCAAAGCTGTATTCACCCATCCGGGGATTGATCTGCGGCGTGGTATACAGCGCAAAATTTCTCAGGGAACTGCTGGGAAATATTCTGCGCAGGTTTACCGGAAGCTGGACTTTAATTGCCTTTCTGCGTCCTACATTGGGCACACGCTCCTTTTGAAGCTGCTGTAGTGCCTGCATCATGACCGCACATAAAAACGCCGTCACGGTCACACCGTTGCGGTGGGCCTCCTGCAGCACCTGGGGGGCGGAAAGCTCAAAGGCTGTCCAATTCAAAAATCCGTCAGGCTCCGGTGTCCCTGTAAGCCGCCAGGCGTCATCCTCTTTTCGGCTGGCTGTGACAGGACCGGCATATTTTTGGAAGCTATCCTCCAGTTCCGCCGCAGACGGCTCCTCCAACCGACCCAACACCCCATTCTCCGCAGGAATGTGCTCTTCATATTTCTGCTGCAGATATTCCGCAACCAAGCTCTTTAAAAATACCAGTCCGCCGTTTCCGTCCGTCAGAGAATGGAAGAATTCTGTGGCTACCCGGTTTTTATAAACGATCACACGCAAAGCACACTGTCTGGCCTCCCTCCGGGACATCCTGGCCAGCGGATAACTCAGCTCCTGCCGGACCGTGGGCGCATGCTCAAGCTGCTGTAAATAGTACCAGAAGGTACCCCGGCGCAGTCTGGCCGCGATGGACGGAAACCGCCGCACCGTTACATCCAGTGCCGACTGCATCACCGGAACATCAATTTCTTCCGACAAGTCCATGGACAGGCGGAACACATTGCTCCAGTTTTGATTACGGGCCGCAGGATAGATCTTGGCCGCATTGTCCAGACGCATCCAGCGGAGCTTTTTCTCCCGGCTCATACAGCGATTTAAAAATTGGTTGATGGCAGTCATATCCTGTCGGTCTTCCTCAAGACCGTAGATCACATAGGCATGCCAACGCTCATGCTTTGTCCGAAGGGTACTGGTACAGCCCTGCCGCAGCAGCTTCCCATGAAGCTCCTGAGCATCACTGAGCAGCAGCTCCTCTTCCCCCGCTATGATCAACGAAGGTGGCATACCGGACAGATCTGCCAGCAAGGGAGAGGCAATTCCATCCGAAGGATCGGTGCAATAGCATTGCACACAGTGCCGCAAAAACTTAACGGATAACGACGGATCCGTTTTCACATTTTCCGTGTAAGATCTACCGGACATGGTCAGGTCTACCCAGGGAGAAATGGCAACGATGCCGCAGGGCAGGTCTCTTCCCAGCTCCTTTAGCTTCAGGCACAGGCTGTAGCAAAGCCCTCCCCCGGCACTTTCGCCCAAGAGGGTAATGTGCTCCGGGCCATAGCCCTTTTGCAGAAGATACTCAAAGGCTTGCAGCACATCCTCCGGCGCTGCCGGAAAGGGGTGCTCCGGTGCCAGGCGGTAAACCGGGCAAAAAACCTTTGCACCAAACTGCTCTGCCAAAAACGAACCCACGCCTTTGGCATAATTCATATCTCCACAGGTAAAGCCACCGCCATGCAGATACAGGATCACACCCTGACGCCGCTCATCCTTCGGAATGACCCACAGGCCTGTAAAATTCTCGAAGGTATGCTCACGCAGGACACAGCGGTCTTGCCGGGCCGCACTGATCACATTGCCTGCAAGCTCCTGTCCCCGGCGCATTCTTTCCAGGGAGCAGCTATCCAAAAAACGCTGCATAATAGAAAGCTGTCCTCGAACGGTTTTCGACGAAAGCGCCATGGTCGCACACCTCCTTTGCGTTTATGCTGTAATCGTCTTACTCCGGCAATCCGTCCCTGCTTAATTGTGATAGATTATCCGTAATGGCTGCAAGTACCTCATAAAAAGTTGCCCGTTTTTGCGCGTCATATCCCTGACCGGCGCAGGTAACTGCCACATCTACGCGACGACGCACCTGGTCCGCAGCCTGCGTCCCAAGCTCAGTCAGCTTCAGCCGTGCTCTGTAGGAATTAGGGGCATCACGGTAAACCAGTTTTTTCTCCTCCAGCGCCGCAACAGAACGGGATACATCCGCTTTATCCCGGCCGCACAGGCTGCTAAGCTCCGCAGCAGTAAGGCCATCCGGACATTCCAGCAGAGCCACCAAATAGATAGCATAGGGTCCTTTCAGTCCGTAACGGGCCATTTCCTGCGTTGCCAGCTTGTGCCAGCAGCGGTATATTTCAAAAATGGAAAAGGAAAACTGTTTAAAACGGTCTACCATAATCATTCACTCCATCAGATCAAATGATACAAAAATTATACACAAAAATCGTTGAATTGTCAACATTTCTCATTTGTCATATAAGTATTTTGACAGACTGAAACAGGATATCCCGGATGGGACGCCCTGTTTCATGGTACGCCGGAAGGGACTCGTTTGCATTTTCGCCTTTGGCGAAATTTAGGGTTCCGCTGCGTCCAGTCACAGTGGGCAGTTCGTCTGTAACCCTTACGTAAAACAAAATAGAAGAAAGTCATCATCCCTTGCAGGATGCGACTTTCTTCTATGGACTCTCCCACGGGCTAAAAGCAGTCCACCGGACTGTTTTTGCACCAGTCTGCGGACTGGTGCCGCCCTTTCGAGTCCATCCTTCCAATGTACCAATAATAAAAGGGAGGCTATTGCCTCCCTTTTATTATTGGTACACCGGAAGGGACTCGAACCCCCAACCCTCGGAACCGGAATCCGATGCTCTATCCATTGAGCCACCGGTGCATGTGCCTTACAGCCCAGTTATTATAGCAGGCTTTGCTCCATTTGTAAAGAGGTGATTTTTGAAATTTTACAAAGCATTTTGCGGTTTTCACACGAAAAAGGTTGTTTTCTCAAAAAAGCTGTGCTATAATCGTAAAAAAGATTTGTTGGAGGGGTCAAATATGGCCGGAATTCAAAATTTTCGTTCTGCAATGGGCGGCTTTAACCGTCAGGATGTAGTCAATTATATTGAGTATATGAACAACAAGCACAATGCCCAGGTGGAACAATTAAACAACCAGCTCCAGGCAGCGTTATCCCGCCCCGGTGATCCGGCACTTCAGGCTCAGCTTGAAGCGGCTCAGGCCCGTATTCAGGAATTGGAGGCCCAACTGGCCCAGGGCAGCGGCAGCCCCATCAACTGCACCGAGCAGGAGCTGGAAGCCTATCGCCGTGCAGAACGGACAGAGCGTCAGGCTCAGGAGCGTGCCCAGCAGATCTATGATCAGGCCAACGCCGTCCTGGCAGAAGCCACCGTCAAAGCTGAGGCTCTCTCTTCCCAGATCCGCACCGTTGCCGACAACGCCTCCCAGCGGCTGAAGGAGTATCAGCAGACCATCGACGAAACAAAGGAAGCCTTCTCCCAGGCGGTAGCCACCCTGTATGCCATCCGTCCGGAGGCGCAGAAATAAGCATATTTCAGCTACAAGCTCTCCCTTTGGGGGAGCTTGTTTCGTTTTCAGCAATAGCTTTATCCGCTCCCGTTAAATACTGACAGCTCAAGCCGCAGGTTGCCAATTTCCAATTAATTGAGCTATATCAACCGTACAACACCGTAGGGCGGGGGCTTGCTCCTGCCGTCTGTGAGCGTGAATGAATACGATAGAAACGGCGGGAGTAAGCCCCCGCCCTACGCATATCTGTGTCGTCAAATAACTCAACAAACTGAAGTTTTCGTTTAAGCTGACAAAAATTCCCCTACAAGGGGAGCCTGTGCGTGTTTGCAACAAGGGTGCGACAGAAAGCACTGCTATGTTTTGGGCATAAAAAAAGCTCCCCCATAGGGAGAGAAAACACATACAAAAAGCGAAATGACCCTTGATTGCTGCCTCTTGTCTGACTCAAGAAACATTTTTGTGCAATCAAGGGTCATTTCTGTTCACTCTTATTATCTAACATCATTGATTAACCTCTCTTTCTACAAAATACACGGTCACCTGTTGTCGAAATCCATTCCGCAGCATCCGTAACTTCCAAAAATTCAATCCATAGGCTCGAAAAGCGAGCTTCTTTGTATGTGCCGGAACATTCCCCTTGGAAGGCAACCGCTTAAAAAGACCCGTACTTCAACTTTGAAGGATCAATCTCAAAGGCAGGTATCGTTTTCGATCTTCTGCATTCTTGCAATACTTAAAGCACTTATGAAAGAAGTTTATTGTAGTAACAGCTAATATTCAAACGATGATTTTGCTATAACACAGGGGTTTCACCTGATTTTCCGCTATAACACAAAGTTTCTAAGCTTGTTGCTACCGGCTTTTGAATTGCACTTCAAAGTGATGTTTGGATCTTTATTTACGTGTACATTGGTATCACCCTTTCTGTCTATAAATTAGCACATTTCTCCCGGAAAATCAACTTGGGATAGTTCACAAAGTAAACGCCTTGTATTTGTGCAAAATACAGAAATACGCACCACGGGGACATTTCATGATTGACACGAAGATTAAGCTGTGATATGCTGAACCTGTTGGGGTCATGAAACAGCCGGTGCAGAAGTATTCTGTGCCGGCTGTTTTCTCTACCGCAGCAAAAAAGCAGCCTCCCTTGCGGAGCAATGCCATAACTTAAGCGGCAAGTCGTTTAAGTTCAGTTTATCACGCCGTAACAGAATTTTTCGTAGGGACACCCGTCCCCGGGTGTCCCCAAGGAGTATGAATCTCAATGAGTCATACTCCGTATTGTGTACTTTTTACGCAGGAAAAGAACAAAATTGACATATTGGGTCACAAATTTATTTCGGACACCCGGGGACGGGTGTCCCTACGAGTTTGATATACAGCTTTAGAAATATGAATTTTCGCTTAAATTGACAGCATTGCCTACAGGGGAACCTTTATTCGGTTTTAAACATGTAGACGAAGGGACCTGTTGTGTGCTATACTATATAAAACATTTTTCAGGAGGATGCTATGACAAAACTGCTTCTTCGCCTGTTTGCCCAGGGTGATCCGGAGAGTCCCCAGGTCCGTGCCAAAACCGGTAAGCTGTCCGGCGGCGTGGGGATCTTCTGTAATGTACTGCTTTTTGGATTAAAGCTGCTGGTGGGTATGCTTTCCGGCTCTGTATCCATCACCGCGGACGCTATGAACAACCTTTCCGACGCTACCAGCTCGGTGGTGACACTGCTGGGCTTTAAGCTGGCGGAAAAGCCCGCCGACGAGGACCATCCCTATGGCCACGCGCGATATGAGTATCTGTCCGGCCTGGCGGTAGCGGCTATGATCATCGTCATCGGCTTTGAGCTGGCCAAAACCTCTGTGGAAAAAATTCTCGCACCCACTGCGGTGAGCTTTTCTATACCGGTGGTGCTGGTGCTGTGCGGCTCGATTTTAGTCAAGCTGTGGCTGAGCGTCTTCAACCGCCATTTGGGCAAGCGCATCCGTTCCCAGGCGTTGCTGGCAGCCTCCGCGGACAGCCGCAACGATGTGATCGCCACCGCAGTGGTGCTGCTTGCCATTTTGGTGGAGCATTTCACTCATTGGAAGGTGGACGGCTTTATGGGCCTTGCCGTGGCCCTGTTTATTCTCTACAGCGGCGTGGGAATGGCTAAGCAGACCATCAGTCCCCTGCTGGGAGAAACGGCGAGTCCGGAGCTGCGTGAGCTGATCATCAGCGTGGTCCGCAGCGAGCCGAAGATTTTGGGATATCACGACCTGATGGTCCACGATTACGGCCCCGGTCAGCGGTTTGCCAGCATCCATGTGGAAATGGATCAGAAAGAGGATGCCTTACATTGCCACGAAATCATTGATAATTTAGAGCGTCTGTGTCTGAGCAGCCATAATGTACATTTGGTGATCCATTACGACCCGGTGATCACCGGGGATGCGGAGCTGGAACGGCTGAAAGCACTGGTCCAGCAGCTTCTTGCCCAGCAGGACAGCCGCATCACCATCCACGATTTTCGGATGGTCCGGGCCACCGGCCACACCAACCTGATTTTTGACGCCGCCCTGCCTGCGGACCTGATGCCCCAAAAGAAAGCTATCAAGACCCGTTTGGACGAGGCTCTGAACGCACGGAAGGAAACCACATACTATACGGTGATCACCTTTGATCTTGCCAGCTTTAACGAGGAATGACCGCCTATGGGTATGGAAGAAATCATGAATAAACTGACCCTGAAGGAGAAAATCGCACTGTGCTCCGGCGGAGATTTTTGGCACACCAGGGATTTATCCCAATACGGTCTGCCGAAGATGATGATGTGCGACGGGCCACACGGCCTGCGCTGTCAGAAGGGCAAAGCGGACATTTTGGGCGTGCACAGCTCACAGGAGGCCACCTGCTTTCCCACTGCCTGTACCACCGCCTGCAGCTTTGACGAGGCTCTGTTAAAAAAAATCGGTCAGGCCATCGGGCAGGAGGCCCGGGCCAACGGCGTCGGTCTTGTGCTGGGCCCCGGGGTGAACATCAAGCGTGATCCTCTGTGCGGCCGAAATTTTGAATACTTTTCCGAAGACCCCTACCTGGCAGGAAGCCTTGCCACCGCCTTTATCCAGGGCCTGCAGTCCACCGGTACCGGTGCCTGCATCAAGCATTTTGCCCTGAACAATCAGGAGTACAAGCGGTGCAGCGGCAATTCTCAGGTAGATGAACGCACCATGCATGAAGTGTACTTATCTGCCTTTGAAGGCCCTGTCCGTCAGGGAAAGCCATGGGCGCTGATGTGCGCCTACAACCAGGTAAACGGCGAATTTTGCTCCGACAGCCCAGTGCTTTTAACCAATATTCTCCGCCAGCAGTGGGGCTTTGAGGGCCTGGTGGTCACCGATTGGGGTGCCATGCACGATCGCATCCGGGCTATGGAGGCAGGCTGTGACCTGTTGATGCCCGGCGGTAGTGACTACATGGAGCAGGAGCTGCTCCGGGCGGTCCGGGAGGGCAAGCTGGCAGAACAAGATATTGACCGGTGCGCTATGCGTGTTTTGAAGCTGATGGCGCAAAGAGCAAACCTACCGCAGCAGCCTTACGATCAGCAGGCCCATCATGACTTAGCTGTCAAAGTCGCCGCCCAAAGCGCTGTGCTGTTAAAAAACGACGGCAGTCTGCTGCCGTTGCGGAACAATCAGAAAGTGGCCCTGATCGGCGTGATGGCCCAGAAGCCACGGTATCAGGGCTCCGGCTCCAGTCATATCAATCCCCACCGGTTAGTCAGTCCCCTGCAGGCAATGGACGGCTGTGCCTATGCCCCCGGCTGCCGGGAGGACGGCTCTACCGACGAAGCATTGCTGACCCAGGCGGCAGTTACCGCCGGGCAGGCTGAGGTGGCTGTGGTCTTTGCAGGACTGCCTGCGGTCTGCGAAAGCGAAGGCTTTGACAGAGCGCACCTGCGGATGCCCGATGGTCACGTGCAAATGATCGAGGCCGTTGCCCGGGCCAACGCTAACACGGTGGTGGTGCTGTGCTGCGGCGGCGTGGTGGAATGTCCCTGGGCAGACCGGGTACAGGCCATCGTATATATGGGACTGGCCGGCCAGGCCGTCGGTGAGGCGGTCCGGGATGTGCTTTACGGCATGGAAGATCCCGGCGGCAGACTGGCAGAAAGCTGGCCCTATGAATACGAGGACTGCCCCACAGCAGAAAATTACCGGGGTATGCGTGACCCGGAGTACCGGGAGGGCCTTTATGTCGGCTACCGGTACTATGACAAGGCCAAGGCTGCGGTGCGCTGGCCCTTTGGCTATGGCCTGTCCTACACAAGCTTTTCCTTCTCGGAGCTGCAGGTACAGGACCGGGTGGTGACATGTACAGTCACAAACACCGGCAGCCGCCCCGGCAGTCAGGTGGCGCAGCTATACATTGCTGCCCCTCAGGAGGGATTGCACCGGCCCTTACAGGAGCTGAAAGGCTTCCGGAAGGTCTTTTTGCAGCCGGGACAATCCGAGCTTCTGCGCTTTGAACTGGACGACCGCTGCTTTGCCCTGTGGCAGGACGGCTGGAAAACAGCGTCCGGTACTTATGATATCCGCATCAGCACCGACAGCCGCACGATCGTGCTTCGGCAAAGTATTGATGTGGAGGGTGTGCACATCCCTGCGCCCCGGTGGCAGCCAGGAAGCTGGTATGAACGCCCTTCCGGCACACCAAGCCGGGAGCAGTGGCAGGTGCTGTATTCCCATATCCGGCAGGAACAGCCCCTCCAAAAAGGAAGCTTCACCATGGACAGCACTGTGGTGGAAATGATGCCCCACAGCGGCTTCATGCGGCTTCTGTACCGGGGGATTTACACGGTGCTGAAGATCACCTACGGCGGCAAAAAAGCCGACGACGGTGCCTTCCTGATGCTGCTGGCGTCCTCTACCGACACACCTTTGCGGAATATGCAGATGTGCGGCGGCATGAAGGGCCATTTTGTCAAGGGCATGCTTGCCATTGCCAACGGACACCTCTTCCGGGGTATGCTGAGCATGCTCGGCCTGAAAAAAGAATAACAATTGGGGATGCATCAGCACCCCCAATTGTTATTCTATCAGAAAACATTTTTGACAGACGGAAGAGGTCAAAAGAGCGACAAAGACAAACAGCTCGACTCCGTCGGCGTACAGATGGTACAGTAGGAGTCGAGCCTAAGCGGTAAGTCAAACGCCTTACGCAGCAAGCTTTTTTACTTTTTACCCCACATCTGTCAAAAATCAAAGATTATTGACACCTTCTCCTTGGTGAGAAGGCTATTTTTCATTACGCATTTTGACGGTTGGCGGCTTTTTTGACACTCTGGAACAAACCGGCACGTTTCGTGCCGGCTTTGTTTCTTAATTACAGTTCTTACCCCATCAGGGGGGTAGTGTTGAGCACCTGGGTGTTAAACAGGAACAGCACCTGCGCGCCCCGGAAGCTCACAAACTGCTCCAGCATCCGGTAATCCACATAACGCAGGTCCACCACTGTCACCGTGGCGTAATCCTGCACCAGCAGCGGCACCATGGAGCTGCCGAAGGAGTCCCGGATCACGATCAAATTTTTCTTGGTAGCGGCATTGGGATTTTCGATCCGCAGCACCGCCTTGGCACCGGACAAAAACACATCGTAAGGATCCTTGCCGCTGAGCTTTTCCATGTCATACACCGGCGTGTAAGACTTGGTCTGGACATCAAAGACCCGGCAGCCCTCCAGCAGATCACTGCGCAGCAGATACATCGGTTCCGGATTCATAGGCAAGGCCGCCTGACCGTAGTACACGCCGTAGAACCGGTCAGAAACCTGCTCCTGGGTAAAATCCGCCTGCTGGGGCGGGGTAACGCCCAGAGCCTGGGAAATGGTCTGCGCCGCCGGCAGGATACACTCCTGACGCCAGTGGGTATCGGTGGCATAGTAGTCAGCAATCTCCAGGCTTTGGGTCAGGTCAATATGGGTAGCCCAGGGCATCCCCTCCTGCACAAGGCTAAACATCCGGTCATAGTCCAGCGACAGATAGCCGTTGTTTTTCGCCAGGTGGAAGCCCTTGTCCGGCACCACAGCCATAAAGCTTTTACACTGATTTTTCAGCAGATAATTCTTTTGGATATAGTCAAATACTGACAGATTGCCCTTGACCATGGTTTCATTCAGGGGGTAGAGCATTTTGGCAGCCTGATCGCCTACGATATAGATATCGTTGTTATCCTTTTGCCGCATCACATTGTAATGAAACAAAGCCTTGATCTGCCGGAAGCCGTCACGCATGGGAAACTGGTCCAGGCTGTAGTCCTCAAACAGGGTCATATAGGACAGCTTTTCCTTGATAGAGCCGTCACGGTTGTATTTATTCTCTGCCAGCAGGGATTGGACGCTTAATTCCGGTGCCTGAGCCAGCTTGCGCCGCTCCGCGCCGGAGTATTCCTCCGCAGGGCCAAACCAGGCTGCGGCAGTCAGTGTCACCCACAGGGCCACCAGCAGGCCAATGCCTACTGCACTGATTTTCTTATTCACGGTATTACCTCCTTAGAACCGGAAATACAGGAAAGGACTGAAGGACCCATCCACCAAATAGCCGGTGCATACCAGCAGCAAAACGATCAGCAGCACCGTCTCTGCCACAGCCACCGCCGGTCCCAGCTTTTTGCTTTCATACAGCCGGTTTGCGGTATCTCGTACCAGGGGTGTGGCACCGATGATACCCATGAGGAACAGCGCACCGTAGCTGCGCAGATAGTACCAGGTGGCGGTGCTTGCCACCGGCAGACCGCCGAAGCCGAAGAGGCCTGCAAAGTCTGTTCCCACCTGGGCCATGGTGTCCGCATTGAAAAGCACAAAGCCTAAGGTCACCACCAGCATGGTGTAGAAGTGACGGAAAAAGGCCGGCAGCTTTTGGATGGCCGGGACCCACTTTTCGATCAGAAGGCACACGGCATACAGCAGGCCCCACAGGATAAAGTTCCAGCTCGCGCCGTGCCACATACCGGTAAGCATCCACACCACCAGGGTGTTAAACAGCCAGCGGCCCTTGCTGACCCGGTTGCCGCCCAGGGGGATATACACATAATCCCGGAACCAGGAGCCCAGGCTCATATGCCAGCGGCGCCAAAATTCCGCCACAGACTTGGACATATAGGGATAGTTGAAGTTTTCGATAAAGTTGAAGCCAAAGAGCTTGCCCAGGCCAATGGCCATATCACTGTAGCCGGAGAAGTCAAAGTAGATGTTGAACAGGAAGGCAATGGCGTACATCCAGTAAAACAGCACCGACTGCTCGGAAGAATCCCGGAAAATGCTCATCAGCAAGGCAAAATTGTCCGCCAAAATGATCTTTTTGGACATACCGATCACAAACCGCCGCAGGCCCAAATGTACCCGTTCCCAGTTGTGCTCCCGGTCCTTCAGCTCCCGGGCCACATCCACATACCGGACAATAGGACCGGCGATCAATTGGGGAAACAGGGAAACATAGGCACCAAAGGCAACGATATCCTTTTGTGACTGGGCATTACCCCGGTACACATCGATGGTGTAGCTCAGGCACTGGAAGGTGTAAAAGCTGATGCCGATGGGCAGTGCCAGCTTCAGAAGTGGAACACTCAGGCCTGTCAGGGCGTTAAAGTTTTCCACAAAGAAATCGGCGTATTTGAATACCGCCAGCAGAGCCAGGCTCACCACGACGGAAACCGTCAGCCACAGCCGCTTCAGGCCCTGGCTTTGGGCTTTGCCGATAGCCAGGCCGCACAGCCAAAACATCAAAATAGAGCCGATCATCAAAAACAAATAAACCGGTTCGCCCCAGCCGTAGAACACCAGGCTGAACAGAAGCAGGGTCAGGTTTTTGGTGAAGATGGACGCCCGGTGGCTCTTTTCCTGACCCAAACCCAGCTTTTTGCCGATCATCTCTACCAGCCAGGAGACCAGAAAATAGCTGATCACCACTGCCGGCAGAAAGTAGTATAAAAATGGAATGCTTGAAAACAGCATGACTTTCTCCTCCGTACTGCTATGATGTCACTAAACAGGTATTATAGCACACCTTCATTCCAATGTATAGTCCTTTTGCGGAAAACCTTGTGGTCAAAATTTGGGTTTTCCACAAGATGCTGTGAGGTGACAAAAAATAGGGCATATTTTCTCAAAAAACTTTTTGCACAAGCCGTTGCCTGTGACCAAAAGCTGTGCTATAATGACTCCATATGGTCAAATTCGGCACAAAGTGCTTTTTGAAAGGAGGCCCATGCATGAACGCCACGGCTTACACAATGGACGAGACCGCCATCCGGAAGCTGCTGTCCGCTGCCAACGGAGACGCGGCACTGATATACCTCTATATCCAAAGCGGCAACGACCCTTCCCAGGCTCAGCAAGCATTGCGCCTGAGCAACAGCCGGTACCAGTGCGCCGCCGCAACTCTGCGGCAAATGGGTCTCTGGCCGGAGGAAAAGCCCCGGCAATTCCTGTCCGGTCTGTCTCCGCAATACTCCGGGCAGGATGTGCAGACGGCTATGGAACAGGATCAGGACTTTCCCAGCCTGCGAGCAGAGCTGGAGCGGCTTTTGGGCCGTTCCCTGAACACGGAGGAACTGAAGATCATTTTAGGCTTTGTGCGCTATTTGGGGCTGCCGGCGGATGTGATCTGCATCCTGGTCTGCTACTGCAAGGACCGGGCAAAGCAGCGCGGCAGTCTGCGTGCGCCTTCTCTGCGGTCTATTGAAAAGGAAGCCTATCACTGGGCAGAGCAAGGTATTGACACCATTGAAGAGGCCGGTGCCTACATCCAGGCCCAAAATCTGCGCCACAGCAAGCTGCGGAAGATCATGGATATTCTGCAGATCCACGGCCGTACCCTGACTGCGGCAGAGCAGCGCTATGCCACTGCCTGGATGGATATGGGCTTTCAGGGGGACGCCATTTCCATGGCCTACGAGCGCACCTGTTTAAATACCGGCGGCATGAATTGGGCCTATATGAACAAAATTCTCCTTCGGTGGCATGAGGCCGGGCTGCATACGCCTCAGCAGATCCGCACCGGAGATACGAAGAAATCGCCCCAGGGTGGACCCCGTCAGTTGGACGCGGACGAATTGGCAGCCATTGAGCGGCTGATGCAGGAGGGATAACAAATGTCATACAACGCACAGGTGGTCATCCGTGCCCGTCAGCGGCTGGAGCAGGCCAAGGCGGAAAAGGAGGCTTTGCAGCAGCAGCGGCTGCAGCAGGTCTATCAGGCCATTCCCAGGGTGCGGGAAATCGACCGCCAGCTTCGTCAAAGCATGGTGCTGGCTGCCCAGGCAGTTTTTGCCAAGGGTGAGGAAGCCATCGAAGCTATGGAGCAGGTGAAAAAAGCAAATCAGCTTTTACAGCAGCAGCGTCAGGCGCTGATCACAGAAGTCTTCGGTCCGGATTTTCTGGACGAAAGCCCTATCTGCGACAAATGTCAGGGCGTGGGCTATGTAGGCAGCCAAATGTGCACCTGCCTGCAGGAGCTGTGCCGCCAGGAGCAGAAAAAGGAGCTGAGCCTGTTGTCCTGCGGCGAAGGTGATTTTCAGGATTTCCGCCTGGATTACTATCCGGACAGAGTGATGGCCGGCAGCGGTGTCAATGTGCGCCGGTTTATGGAAAAGACCTTCTGCGACTGCCGCAAATATGCCGAGGAATTTGACGGCTCCGGCAAAAATCTGCTGTTTTCCGGTGACACCGGCCTGGGCAAGACCTTTCTTTCTGCCTGTATTGCCCGGTGCGTGGCGGATAAGGGCTATTCCGTTGCCTACGAAAGCGCCGTCCACCTGATTGAAAAGCTGGAGCGTGCCCGGTTCTCCGACGATCCTCAGGCTGTGCAGGAGGCCCGACGTGTTGCCGGCGTGGATCTTTTGATCATTGACGACCTGGGCACGGAGCTGAGCGGTCAGTTTGTTAACACCGCCCTGTATACCCTTCTCAACGACCGCCTGCTGGCGGGACTGTCCACGGTGATCTCCACCAATTTGACCTCCGATGAACTGCAAAAGCGGTATTCACCTCAAATTCTGTCCCGTCTGCGTGGCAGCTACAAACGGGTGCCCTTCATCGGAGAGGATATCCGTATTTTAAAGAGCCGGGAGGAAAAGCTGTGAGTATCGGAATTTTATTTGATTTGGACGGCACGCTGCTGGATACCTTGCAGGATCTGACTGACAGCGTCAACGCCACTATGGATCATTACGGCTGTCCCCACCGGACAGTGGCTGAGGTCCGGGATTTTATCGGAAACGGTGCCCGGCGGCTGATCCAGCTCTCTCTGCCCGGAAAGGATGACGATCCGGATGTGGAGGAGGCACTGGCCTATTATCAGAGTTATTATAAGGCCCACAGCAAGATCAAGACCCGGCCCTATGAGGGCATTGTCCAGGCCTTGCAGACCTTGGCGGAAAAGCACCCAGTCGCTATTGTGTCCAACAAGCCGGATGCCGCCACCAAGGCTCTGTGCCGGGAATTTTTCCCGGGAATCAACGCCCGGGGCGAACAGCCGGACTGCCCCCGGAAGCCTGCGCCGGATATGCTGCTGCGTGCCATGCAGGATATTGGCGTGGAGCGCGGCATCTATGTGGGCGACAGCGAGGTGGATGTGATCACCGCCGAACGGGCCGGATGCCGGTGCCTGAGTGTGCTGTGGGGCTTCCGGGACCGGGATGTGCTGGAAAAAGCCGGCGGCAAGCACTTCTGCCCTGCCCCGGACCAGATTCTTGCCTGTATCGAACAGCTTCTGTAAAATTTCCCGCAGATCATTGCTTGACGGAACTGAAAAAGTATGATAGTATCTATCAGAAGCCACTTGCTGGTGTGGTGGAATAGGTAGACACCAGGGACTTAAAATCCCTTGGAGGCGACTCCGTACCGGTTCGAGTCCGGTCACCAGCACCAGAAAAAGCACGCCGAGGCGTGCTTTTTCAG
The DNA here is from genome assembly GCA_017435615.1 of Oscillospiraceae bacterium. Taxonomy (GTDB): domain Bacteria; phylum Bacillota; class Clostridia; order Oscillospirales; family Oscillospiraceae; genus Faecousia. The sequence goes on from JAFSET010000076.1 coordinate 25,100, forward strand.
CTATATTCGCCTTCGGCGAGCTAAATTTGCTCTGCAAGCTAAATTGGCTATCGCCAGCTAAATTGCCTGCGGGCAGCTAAGAGCGACTATATTTTAGCTCTGTGCGCAACACAGAATTTAGCTATGAAATAATTTCGCTGCGTAGCAATTTAGCTAATGACAATCTTACACGTTTGTGGTTTACTCAACGCAAAGGAGATGTTAATTATGGCCGAAAGCATTATCGCTCCATTGCCATCATCCCCTCAGGTGCTGTGAAAAACTGCCCGTGGCGGTTTTCTTTTCTGCCCTATAACTTATACTAATACTTATACTTTATCTTTATCTACATCTTTTTCTTGTTCGAACAAGTTGGCTGCAGTACCGGTGACAGGTTGTCACCAGTGCAGGCCGATTTTTTATTTGTAAAAGCAATTATTTCATAAATACGTGAGGGCATGAAAGTTACTGGGACAGAAGGACTTTCAGACTTTCGGACTTGACGGACGGGGTTCCTTTTTTCCCAAGCCTAAAAATCAGTTTTTGGAAACTTTTTTTCATTTTGTTGAAAGTATTTGGGATGTAACTGATCAAAAAGTGCATAAAAAGTATATAAAAACGTCAGGCACAGTTTATACCTTTCTGTGCCTGACCGATTACTTTATGGTTACAGTATACCACATTATTTTTGGTTTGTCTTCCCGCTTTTTTACCGACCTGGCGAAATTGGCCCAAAATGTGAAAAACTCTGTGGAAAACGGTTTTCTTTTTCCCCAGGGGTGTTAAATTCAGGAAAGCTCTTTTTGGACAGCCTCCAAGGCAGCCTGGATCTGGACATCCTGCTCTATCTCCAGCAGCTCACCGTAGATCAGGGCGGCGGTTTCCTCGTCTACCTCCACCGGGATCTGGGGCTCAAGGCCGCCTACCTCCGCCAGGCTGACGCCGTTGGGCGTAAAGTACTTGCCTACAGACAGATTGACCGCTGAGCCGTCGGACAGCTCAAAGGTATTCTGAAAATAGCCTTTACCGGTGGTTGCTTGGCCCACGGTCACCGCATAGTCATACTCCTGCAGTGCCGCCGCAAAGAACTCGGCCGCAGAGTAGCTGTCGGCGTTGATCAGCACCGCCATAGGCACATCCTTGCAGGATGCGTCGGAAGTATCCTCCGCGGTAAATCCCAAGTAATTCTCACTGCGGAACAAAACACCCTCCGGCAGCAGGAAGTCTAAGATCTGCACCATTTCGTCCTTATAGCCGCCGGGGTTGAACCGCACATCGAACACAAAGGCCTTTGCTCCCTGCTGCTCCAATTCCTCATACAGGGCAATGGTCTCCTGGGCGCAGCGGCTGTCAAAGTTTTTGATGCGGATATAGCCCACATCCTCGGTGAGCATCTGTCCGGAAGCCACCTGGACCATGATCTCCTGACGGGTCAGCGTGACCGTCTGCTCCCGGCCCTGACGCACAAAGGTAATGTCAACGGTGGTGCCGATATCTCCCACCACAATGCTTTTGGTAGCCTCCACATCCTTGCCGACCACCGACTGACCGTCTACCGCGACAATCACATCTCCGGGCAGAATTCCGCCCTCCTTGGCAGGACCGCCCGGCTCAACCTGCAAAATTTCAAAGCCCTGCTCATTTTCCTCGGAGCGAATGGTCACGCCGATGCCCACATAGGCATTGGCCATTACGTCCTTATGCTCCTGAAGCTGGTCCGCAGGGATATAATAGCTCCACTGATCACCGGTGCCGGCAACCATACCGGCCGCCGCCATATCCTCCAAAAGGGTTTCGTCCACATCCCCAATATACTTGTCGACGATCAGCTTTTTAAGCTCCTGAAGCTTTCCGCTTTGGGCTGTGGGGAGACCTCCGTCAGTGTAATAGGCCAGGGTCATAGCTGTTGCCAACGCCGCAACCAAAATATAGGAGCCGATCCGCAAAAGCAGCTTGATAAGCCCCTTGTTCCGTTCATCCATTTTCATTCCTCCAGTGACATACATTCCGATTTATCGAGCAGATTGCCCTAATGGGCAATGGCATTCTGCGAATGCCGGGGAACGGATTGCCACGCCACTTAAGCGCACTGGCTCGCAATGACATGCTGGTAGGTTTCTGTCGTTTTGTTAAACAGGAAAATCACTAATACGCAACAATTTTGCACCATTTAAAGCAAGACAAAAAACCAAAAGCGGTGTCATTGCGAACCAGTGACCGATGTCACTGGTGTGGCAATCCGTTACCTCTTGCAATGCTTAAGCATTGCGCCGCCCATAGGGCGGCAATTTGATACCAACAACAGCTCGATAAATTGGAATAGGATATGATGCAATTTGGGCGTGCCGAATGCGGCACGCCCGTAGTTTTTAGCCAAACAAGGTGTAGATCACACCGGTAAACAGGCTCAGCAGCATAACAATTGCCATCACGCCGGCCAAAACAGAAACAAACTTTTTACTGTTCATGGTGTCCATTCTCCTTAATAGATATTGATGTAGTCAGCAGGGTTCACATAGACCCCGTTATAGCTGATGCCAAAGTGCAGGTGCACACCGGTCGATCCGCCGGTGGAACCCATATAGCCAATGACCTGGCCGGCATCCACATACTGGCCGGGGCTGACGATGTAGTGGGTCATATGCATATAGATGGAGCCGTAGCCGTCACCGTGGCTCAGGGCCACATAGTGGCCCGCGCCGCCGTACTGATAGGCTGCCACCGTCACATAGCCGCTTCTGGTAGCGTAGATCGGCGTACCCTCAGAGCCTGCCAGATCCACGCCGTTGTGCATTTTCCACTGGCCGCTGATGGGATGCCAGCGGTAGCCAAAGGGGCTGGTAAAGGCGCTGTAGGAGCAGGGCATCAGCCAGGTGGCATTGCCTACGGTGTTGCCGGTGCCCACGCCTGCAGGCACTGTGGGGGGCTTGGAGGTGGCCAGCCATTCCTGGTACTTGGCGTCCTCGTATTCATCGGTCTTCGCCGCGATATCCGCAGCCAGGTCCTCCTGGAGCTGCTCGGATTCCAGGATCATGGCTTCGTATTCCTCGCCACGGGCCTTGAGCTGGATCAGCAGCTCATCGGTTTCCGCGCGTTTTTCTCCAAGCTGAAGCTCAACGGCATCCAATTCATCACGCTTGGCCTGAAGAGAGGCCTGCTGCTCCACCATTTGTTCCTTGGTGGCAGCCACTTCCTTGGCCGCCTGATCCATTTCCTGCAGGCACAGCATATCGGCCTTGGCGATCTCCTGGATCATCTCCATCCGGTCCAGCATCTCATTGAAGCTGCTGGCCTGGAACAGCACCGACCAGTAGGACAGCTCGCCGTTTTCCTCCATGGCACGGATCCGGGCCTTATTCTTGATCTGAAGCTGGGTCAGCCTGTCCTGGGCCTGTTCCAGCTCCTCCTGCTTGTCCGCGATCAGCAGCCGATAGCCGGAGATCTGCACATTCAGGTTTTCCATCTGCTGATGCAGCAGAGCGATTTCCTGATCCACCAGGTCCTTTTGGGCAACCATGGCAGTCAGCTCATCCAAATTATCGGAAAGCTGTCCACGCAGGCCGTCGATCTCAGCCTGCAGCTCATCATTCTGCGCTTCCAGTTCCTCTAACTGCTCCTTCAGCTCGCTGGAGGAAGCCGCCCGGGCATGCTCGGAAAAACTGTTTCCCACAGCGCCCACCAGCAACAGCACACTCAGCACCGCCGCTAAAATCGAAATAAGTTGTTTTTTCTGTTTCATGATTACATCCTTTTATTTGTCTTACACATCCATAAACTTACGAATGGAGGTCCAGCTACCGACGATGCCCACAAACATGCCGGCACCGGCGAAGATAGCAACCATCACGCCCAGCAGCTCCTGGAAGGGCACCAGGGTGAAGAAGCCAAAGGTATCCACCTCATGAATTCTTGCCACCACAGCGTCATACATCACCCATTCCAGTCCAAAGGCGATCCCTGCGCCGATCATACCCAGGATAAAACCCTGGACCACAAAGGGCAGCCGGATAAAGCCGTTGGTCGCGCCCACCATTTTCATAATGGCGATCTCATCCTTGCGGTCGTACATTGCCAGCTTGACCGTATTGGAAATGATCAGCAGGCTGACGATCAAAAGTACCACAATGATCAGCATGGACACCATCTCCACCACATCCTGCATCATAATGAAGCCGGCAGCGATCTCCTCCGTGGCTTTGACCTTGACGACACCTGGCACGTTTTCCAGATCCGCCTTGGTCTGCTCCAGCAGACGGGGGTCGGTGAGCATCACACGGAAACGGTGACGGAAGGTGTCGGCACTGGTGCCTTCAAAGGCTTCGGTCTCAGAATGGTCCGCAATAAAGTTCTGCAGGGCTTCCTCACGGGAGATAAACTCCGCTTCCGCGATATTGCTGACCCGGTTGATCTTGGTACCTACGCTGCGAGCCTCCGCATCTGTCAGCGTCTCGTCCACATAGGCGGTGACCTCGTTGGTTTTATTCAGTTCGGTGATCATCAGGCTCAAATTGTAGGTCACCGCGGAAAAGGTGCCGACGATCAGCAGGCAGGCCACCGTTACGCACACGGCGGCAAAGGACATAAAGCCGTGGAGGAAAATACCGCGGATGCCCTCTTTGAACAAATATCCGATATTATTGATCTTCATAGCTGAAATACCCATCCATTCCGTCACTGACGATCAATCCTTCGTCGATGGCAATGACTCTTCTGTGGAACCGCTGCACCAGATCCTTTTCGTGGGTGACCACCAGCATAGTGGTGCCCAGATTGTTGATCTCCTGCAGCAGACTCATGATCTCCAGCGAACGGGCCGGATCCAGGTTACCGGTAGGCTCGTCAGCAATGATGGTAGAGGGATTGTTCACCAGGGCTCTTGCGATGGCAAGACGCTGCTGCTCACCGCCGGACAGCTCCTTGGGGTGGCGGCGGCTCTTGGTCTCCAGTCCCACCAGCTCCAGCACATAAGGCACACGCTCCCGGATCTCCTTCTCCCGTGCGCCGATGACACGCATGGCAAACGCCACATTTTCATACACCGTCATATCCTGGATCAGGCGGAAATCCTGAAACACGACGCCGACTGTGCGGCGCATAAAGGGCAGCTCTCTTTTACGGATACGCTCCAGGGAATAACCGTTGACATGGACCGTTCCGGAGGTGGGCTTCAGCTCACCGGTAATCAGCTTGATGATGGTGGACTTTCCGGAACCGGAAGGGCCTACCAAATAGGCAAATTCGCCGTCCTCGATCTGCATGGAAATGCCACGCAACGCATGGGTTCCCACGGAATAGGACTTGACCACATCGGTAAATTCGATCATATTGATACTCTCCGTTAAAGCCTGAAAAGGCTATATATGTTATCATAGCGGTACTACGCCACTGTATCCCACTATAGGGTAACAGAATTGTAACACATTGGGAAAGTTATGTCAATCTATCCGAGGCCAAAAAACAGCGAATTCCAAAAATTTCACATTTTGCACAATCGGCCTTCAAAGTCCGGTTTATACATCCGTTGCGGTTTTTTCGTAGGGACACCCCTCCTGGGGTGTCCGAAACAAAATTGGATCTCGATGGGCTAATTTTGTTCCCGTGCATAAACGAATAAAAAGATTTTGGTGCATCGAGCCCCAAAATCTTTGCGGACACCCGGGGACGGGTGTCCCTACGAGTTTTAATAAACTGCTCGAAAAATCGGAATTTAAAAGGGGCGTCGCAAAACGGCAACGCCCCTTTGGGGTATATTATGCCAGGTAGATGGCCTTGCAGGCCAGCATGGTCATATAGCAGTCGTACTTGCTGACCACCTCGATGGGAGCGTGCATAGACAGCACCGGTACACCGGCATCCACCGTCACGATGTTGCGGTTTGCCATATAGGCCGCCACGGTACCGCCGCCGCCCTGGTCCACCTTGCCCAGGGTAGCGATCTGCCAGCGGACACCGGCCGCGTCGAAGGTCTTGCGGATGTGGCCCATAGCCTCCGCGGAGGCATCAGACGCGCCGCCCTTGCCACGGGAGCCGGTATACTTGCAGATGGAAACGCCATAGTTGAGCTGGCTGTTGTTCCGGCGGTCAGAAACCTCCGGGAAGTTGGGATCAAAGGCATTGGAAACGTCTGCGGACAGGCAGAAGGAATTCTCGAAGCAGCGGTTCAGGCTGGCACCGGTGCTGTCGCACAGGTCCTGCATAAAGGTATCGAAGGCCTGGCTCTGCATACCGGAGATGCCCACGGAGCCGATCTCCTCCTTGTCTGCCAGGATGCAAACTGCGGTATGCTTAGGAACACCCATGGTCAGCAACGGCTCGATCTCCGCAAAGGCGCACACCCGGTCATCATGGCCGTAGGCTGCCAGCAGGCTGCAGTCAAAGCCAACCTCACGGCATTTGCCTGCAGGAACCATGGTCAGCTCGGCGGTGAGGAAGTCTTCCTCGATCAGGCCGTATTTTTCGTTGAGCAGCTTCATCACATTCAGCTTCACCAGATCCGCGCCCTCGCCTTCGATGGGCTCGGTGCCCAAAATTACATTGAGCTGCTCACCGGCAACGCCCTCTGCCAGGGTCTTTTTCATCTGGTCGGCAGACAGATGGATCAGCAGGTCGGACACATAGAAAATGGGGTCATTGTCATCCTCACCCACGGTCACAGTGACCACAGAGCCGTCCTTGCGGTATACCACGCCGTGCAGCGCCAGCGGCACAGCCGTCCACTGGTACTTCTTGATGCCGCCGTAGTAGTGGGTCTTGAAGTAGGCAATTTCAGAGTCCTCGTACAACGGATTTGGCTTCAGGTCCATCCGGGGGGAGTCCACGTGGGCAGCGCAAATATTGGCACCCTCGTTCAAGGAGGCACTGCCGATCACTGCCAGCATCAGGCTCTTGTCCCGGTTGTTCTTGTAAACCTTGTCACCGGGCTGCAGCTTCATACCGGGCACTATCGCCTTAAAGCCGTGCTTTTCGGCCAGCTCCACCGTCCAGGTGGTAGCCTCCCGTTCTGTCTTGCAGGCATCCATAAAGGCGGCATAGCGCTTGCAGTAGCTTTCCATTTCCGCGCGCTGCGCCTCTGTCAGGCCCACATAACCGTTCTTGGGACTGCTCAGCAGCTTTTCTCTCAATTCATCGTTTGTCATAGTTCATTCTCCTTTTTCAAGCATCTTATTGTATTATACCCAACCCCTGCCAAAATGCAAGGCATTTTATCCGGAAGGCTTCCGGCGTGCTGTCGTTGGACAGATGGTGGTGGCACAAATTGATAAATTCCTCCTGGGAGCGCTGGGCGTCCAGCCGCTGCAAGATTTGCTCCCGGGTCAGGCCGTCACGGCGCATCAGTCGTTCGACCCGGTCCTCCCGGGGTGCTGTAATGGCCACCGTAGTATCGCACAGCTCTGCCAGGCCGCCTTCAAACAGGCCGATGGCATCAATGGCAACATGGCCGGCCGTCTGGGTCAGCACCTGCCGGACCTTTTGCTTCACAGCACTGTGGGTGATCTGATTTAAGTCCAAAAGGGCGTTTTTGTCGGAAAATACGATGGCTGCCAGTTTTTGCCTGTTCAGGCTCCCCTGCTCCACCGTTCCGGGAAAACGGTCCTCAATAGCGCGGAGCATGGCAGTATCGGTTTTCAGCAGTTCGTGATAAACCGCATCACAGTCCAGCACAGTCCCTCCCAGGCTTTCAAAGGTTTTCAGGGCGGTGGTTTTTCCGCAGCCGCTTCCGCCGGTAATTCCGATGATCATAGCTGCTCCTCCCCGTTGACGATCTGAAACGCCGCCGCCTTTTTCAGCCGGTTTTGCACCGCATAGGCCACGCCATCCCCCACCGGGCACCGGGCGTAAACCATATGCACCGCCGGGTCATCCAGCTCCCGCAGCGCCGCAAACAGGCCTGCGGAGAGGGTCTGCACATCTGCCTCCAGGCCGTAGGACAGCGGATCGCAGTCCCGGTACAGGGGCAGCTCCTCTTCAAAGCACAGCACCCGGTCCCCTTTTTGGTAATGCCGGTGGATGTACCGGGCCGCAGCCTCCCGGCTGCCGTCCACGATCACCACCTGACACTGGGGTGCGTAATGCTTATATTTCATACCCGGAGCTTTTGCCACCTCATCCGCAGACAGCTCCGCCGTTACCGCCTTATCCACCGTCAGGGAGCCCAGCACACTGCGAAGCTGGGCCGGGGTGATACCGCCGGGACGCAGCAGTATGGCAGGCTCCTGGGTCAGGTCCACAATGGTGGACTCCACCCCTACACGGCAGGCACCACCATCGATCACCGCCTCTATATGGCCGTCGTGGTCGTGGAGCACATGCTGGGCCGTGGTGGTGGAAGGCTTGCCGGATAAATTAGCAGACGGTGCCGCAATAGGCACTCCGGAAAGGGCGATCACCTGCCGGGTAATGGCACTGTCCGGGCAGCGCACCGCTACAGTGGACAGGCCGCCGGTGGTACGCTTGGGGATATGGTCCTTCGCGGGCAGGATCATGGTCAAAGGTCCCGGCCAGAATTTTTCCGCCAGGGTATAGGCGCACCGGGGAATATGGTGGCAAAGAGCCTCCACCTGCTCCATCCCGGTGACATGCAGGATCATGGGGTTATCCTTGGGCCGCCCTTTGGCCTCATAAATGCGGTCCACCGCCGCTTCACTCAGGCCATCGGCACCCAGTCCGTAGACCGTTTCGGTGGGCAGCGCCACCAGGCCGCCGGACCGAATGATCTGTGCCGCCACCCGGGCGGTATCCGGGGCATTTTCCGATAATACAAGGGTCTTCATAGCTACGCCTCCAAACATTGCCCCTATCATATCACACTGCGTTCCATATTTCCACAACAATCCCACAATTATTTTATTTTTTCACATCACTATGCGTGAAAGCATTGACATACCTAAGAGGAAACCTGTATAATGATTTCGTATGTTTCAACCGAAGGAGGAAAGTCATGCTTTTATTGGGTTTTGACATTGGCGGCACAAAATGTGCCGTGATCACCGCCCACTGGGACGGTCAAACCATCAACCTGTTAAATAAAGACAAATGCGCCACCGATCACACCGTTTCCCCACAGCAAATGATCGAAAAGCTGATAGTGATGGCTGACGGGATCCTGGAGGACAAGCCGGAGGCCATCGGCATTTCCTGCGGCGGACCTTTGGACTCCCAAAAGGGTATCATTATGAGTCCCCCCAACCTGCCCGGCTGGGATGATGTGCATATTGTGGAGCAACTCAAGGCTCACTACGGCGTGCCGGTCCACCTGCAAAACGATGCCAACGCCTGTGCGGTGGCGGAGTGGAAATTCGGTGCCGGTCAGGGCACCAAAAACATGGTCTTTATGACCTTCGGCACCGGTCTTGGTGCCGGTCTGATTTTGGACGGAAAGCTATATTCCGGCACCAACGACAATGCCGGTGAGCTGGGCCATATCCGACTGGACCGTTTTGGCCCTGTAGGCTTTGGCAAAGCAGGCTCCTTTGAAGGCTTCTGCAGTGGCGGCGGACTGGCTCAATTGGGCTACCTAAAAGCCCTGGAGCTGGCACAGATGGGTAAATACCCCCTGTATTTCCAAAAAGGCATGACCCAGCAGGACATTACCGCCAAGTCCATTGCCGATGCGGCCCACGCCGGTGACGAAACAGCCCGAGAAGTATTCCGCATTTGCGGTGAGTATTTAGGCAAGGGCCTTTCCATCGTCATTGACCTGCTAAACCCGGAGGCTGTGGTCATCGGCAGTGTATTTGCGCGTAGCCGGGATCTGCTGTGGGATGCCGCTGCGGCTGAGATCGAAAAAGAGGCGCTTTCCGCCGCTGCCGCCTGCTGCAAGGTACTCCCTGCGGCCTTAGGCGAGCAAATCGGTGACTACGCCGCCATTGCCACCGCTTTATTGTAATGGTTATAAAAAAGCCTTCTCCTTGAGGAGAAGGTGGCAGCCCGAATGGGCTGACGGATGTGGTGGCGTAATAAACACCCGGTAATGATAAGGAGAATGAATATGTTAAAGGAATTGATGACACGCTATCCGCAGTTAACGATCTGCCAGGAGCAAATCGAAGCTGCCGCAAAGGCAATGATCGCCTGCTACGAAGCAGGCGGAAAAATACTCATCTGCGGCAACGGCGGAAGCTGCTCCGACAGTGACCATATTGTGGGTGAGCTGATGAAGGGCTTTTTGAAGAAACGGCCTCTTTCTCAGGAGCTGAAAGCAAAAATGAAGGCCTCCACAGAGCTGGTAGATGACGAGCTGCTGTCCCGGCTGCAAGGAGGCCTCCCGGCCATTGCGCTGCCTGCCATCCCGGCCCTGAACAGCGCGTTTTGCAACGATGTAGACCCGGAGCTGGTGTATGCACAGCCCCTGATGGGCCTGGGCCGTCCGGGAGATATCTTAATTGCCATCAGCACCTCCGGCAATTCCAAAAATGTCTTCGGCGCGGTAAAGGTTGCCAAAGCGCTGGGCCTGACCGTCATCGGTCTGACAGGCTCCACCGGCGGCAAGCTGAAGGCTCATGCGGATATTCCTATCTGCGTACCGGAAACAGAAACCTATAAGATCCAGGAGCTGCACCTACCGGTGTACCACTACCTGTGCGCCGCCACCGAGGCCCATTTTTATCAGGAGTAACGGCTCATTTCAAAAAGACCGTCTTTCATTCGAACGAAAAATCCCGCTCGTTTATACGAACGGGATTTTTTTGCATCATTTTTCAAATTGAACTTGTTAACTTATATGAATATTATACGGATTCGTATGTTTTTCTCATTGTTTCCCGGTCATAATCCAAGAAATACTGCTCCAGCTTTATATAGAATTCTTTATATTTCTCCACATCGAAAAACACGATATCGCAGCCTCTGTCATCGTAAACAGAAAAAATACACTGATTTTCAAAGGATACAAAACTCATCAACGGATGAACCTGACATTCTATTTGGCTTTTCAATATATTTTCGAACGTAACGAAATCAATGTTATAAGAAATGTATCTTTTCACAGCCGATGTGTCATCATCAATCTCTTGTAAATCAAGAAGCATACTTCTATCGAGCTCAACTATCTCATCAATATTCAGCCCAAAACCGGCCCCATCGTATGCGTATCCATCCTTATCAAAATACCTATGGTAAAACGCCGCATCCATTCTTTTATTGTCAAACAAGATATTTGCAATATTTATGGCTCTGCGAAATGCGTTATCCATGTATTCTTTGTCCTCACCAATTCCCAATTCACATCTCAAAGCCAATTTGTTATTGTAAAACCACGGTTGCTGATAAAGAAAGGAACCATCTAATATTTGTTTACTAACACGACACACAGGTTTACTCCTTTCGGCGCAACTCACCATAACTTAAATTCATTTTTGTCAGAATAATTATATCACACACGGTATGATTTTGCAATTGGGTGCGGTAGGTCAACAAATCAATGGGAAGTGTTGTATATGGACAGACTACTTATTCTTCCTAAACACGAATATCGTTCCCATTGCCGCAAAAACAACGCCGAACAATGAAACTATCATGTAAAAAATATCAGAACCATCTTCATATACAATATACGTATCGTTTGCAAAATAGTATATATCTATTTGATCACCTATTTTAAAGCTTGACTTATAGGTATTTAGTTTCGTTGTTATTCTTTCTCCGTTCACTTCCAACTCAACATAAGTTGTATGGTCTAAAGGAAACTCAGGGTCACCCGTTTCTTGATCTTCTATTCTGACAATTTTTGCAGTTGTATATATCCGCTCGTCTTTTTCCGTGAGTATGGAAATATATTTGGCTATTCCAAAGATTGCAAACGATAATCCGATCAAAATAAAAAGCGCACCAATCGCTTTTGTTACTTTCACTGTAATGATCCCCCTATTTTTCAATCATATCTTGGTCATGTTCTAATATAAGCTAAATCTTTCCTGATAATAAATCTATATTTTTATAAACTTCATGCCAGTCTTTCATAAGATAACCGCCTGTGATTACTTATTTAATTTACTTTTCGCAGTATTTATCGAGGAAATAAGTAATTTCTTAACTTCAATACACTTGTCAAGAATATCTCTATTATCGTAATATCCACTTTCAATTAAAAGTTCTAACCAATATTCACTTTCAGAGCACTCTTTAAGTGCAATCTGAAGTTTGGCAATAAAATCAGCAGTACCGTGTCCGTAAAAAGCCTCACGGATATTCGCACCAACTGATGTGCCCGAACGGATAAGTTGATTTGTAAGTACACTTTCCTTTTTGCTCTGTTTTATATAATTGCAAACCTTGATTATCTGTAAAGCAAATTCTTTAGATTTTGTGATCAACGGACTATCTGCCATAATATTACCACCCTTCTTAATAAAACAATATCATTTTAAAAATAAAAATGCAAGGCAAAGCCTTGCAAAAAAACTTATTACTTCTTACCTATTACTTATTACTTCCCAAAAAATCCTGAATGCAATTTTAGGTAAGAGTGAAGAGGTAAGAGGTAATAAGTAAAAATCCTGAACGCTGTCGCATTCAGGATTTTTTGGAGGTACCGCCCAGATTTGAACTGGGGAATGAGAGTTTTGCAGACTCTTGCCTTACCACTTGGCCACGGTACCATTTATAAAAACAGGAACGCAAATGCGTTCCTATTTTATTTTATTGGAGCGGGTGACGAGGCTCGAACTCGCTACCTCCACCTTGGCAAGGTGGCGCTCTACCGGATGAGCTACACCCGCATCTCGGTCCCCGATTGGGAACCGTGGTGCCTCCGGTCGGAATCGAACCAACGACACGCGGATTTTCAGTCCGCTGCTCTACCTACTGAGCTACAGAGGCATATTGAGCAGAGCATTCAGCTCTGCTCAGATGCTTTTATATGGCGACCCGGAACGGACTCGAACCGTCGACCTCCAGCGTGACAGGCTGGCGTGCTAACCGACTGCACCACCGGGCCAAATTTGGTGGGAACAACAGGGCTCGAACCTGTGACCCCATGCTTGTAAGGCATGTGCTCTCCCAGCTGAGCTATGCTCCCCTACCTTACCGCATTGATGCTTGCGCACCTCAGCGACGGGTTTCATTATACACAGCACTCCCCATTTTGTCAAGTGCTTTTTTTAACTTTTTTACATTTTTATTTTGTCTGAAATTAGCAAGGTTTCAATCCTATTTATTATAACGATATTTCATTTTATAGAGTCCCTATCTTACGGTATCGTAGGGGCGGATGTCCACATCCGCCCCCAAAACCTATATAGCAGGATCGATGTGGGTATCGACCCCTACGAATATGATTTTTAAATGATTCCACAAACTGAAATCATCTTAAAGCACCGGGATCAGGAGCAATTGGTCCTTTTCCGGGTCTTGCTGCAAATTGTTAGCCTCCCGGATGGACTGGACGGTAGAGCCGTTTTCTTTTGCCAGCTCCCAAAGGCTCTTTGTGCCCGGCTTTCTCAAAATCACGCTGGGCCGCAAGGGGTCTTTTTCCGTCTGCTCTGCCACTGTCAGCCCGGTGACCGTACAGATCTGCTGCATACCATACACCCCGGTATCCAACAGCACCTCCCCACGCAGCATGGTAGACTCCTGGGTCGGCACTGCCTGAAGCTTTCCGGAATTACCGCACACCACATCCAGGGCGCTTCCCTCCGGCAATTCCATGGAAAGCTCCTCCTGCCAATGGGTTATCCCGGACTGCAAAACCCCTTCGGTGTCGTAATACAGGACCTGAAAATGCCCGGGGATCTCCAGGATGACCTCCTGAGGCTTTCTCTGCTTATGTCCAAAGCCCGGATAGAATGTAACATCAGCCACCCGGCTGCCGCCAAAGGGTGCCGTCTGCTCCGCACGCAGCCGCTGGCTTTGTCTTTGACTGACCGCCGGCACTGACAGTTCCTGGGTATGGACCGTAACCTCTCGGTCCGGACTGTAGGCGTCCTCAACCACCGGGATCTGACACAGCTTATAGATCATATACTGCCCGGACAGGCCTGCCTTTAACCGCAGACGGCCATCCATACAGTCTAATTCCATAGCGGTCACCAGGGGCATGACCTGGGCCTGGGCTTCTGTATCATATTGCTCCTGCAGCTCCGCATACTGGGAGAAGGGAATTTCAAAATCCCAGGATGACAAAGCCCCCTCCTGTGTGCGGTACAAGATATGCAGCCAGGTACTGCCACGGAATATGACCTTATCCCCCAAAACCTTTTGCTCCCGCACCTCCGGCTGCAAGCTGTAACGGATCAGCTTTTCCAGTTCAGGGGCTGAGGTAGGCACACTCAGCTCCTCATCCAGCATAAACGCCTTCTCCCCTGCCTCAGCAGCCATAGAGATCGGCTCTTGCTTCTGCAAAAGCTGGATATCCTCCGGAAGTCCCGCCGGTGTGTAGAGCGTCAATTGCTCCGGCAGCCACACCTGGGCCATCACACTGGCTGTTGCCCGGACCATCAGCTTCCTGCCGGACACTGTACGGGCATCCACCGACCGGACCAGGCCGTGACACAGGATATCGCCGTCCACATCCGTTTGGGGAATATCCCACTTAAAGGTCATAGGGATCCAGGTTTCCACGCACTGGGCCTGCGAGCCATCCTCCGGCGCGTACAGCACCCAAACCATTACGCCGCAGCTCACGCCTACCGTATCACTTTGCCATTCCTTACCCCGGATCAGCACCTGGGCCCACGCCGAAAGCACCCGTCCCACATCCGGCATCCCATCCGGAAGCCGCAGCTCCTGGGTCTGTTCCTGGGTCAACACCTCCGACTTTACTTTCTGCATACAACGGGTATTGCCGGTTTCAAACTGCAATTGCATTTTCAGTCACTCCTTATCCTGTTTCGCTGTTATACAGTATGTTGTACCGGACAAGGTTATGACCGTCTGATCACACACAGTCCTAAAATTCCTATTCCGATGGCAAAGCACTTGCTCAAAAAACCACCCTCGATCCACATTCCGATCAGAAGCCCCAGGCCAAAGGCGATCAAGATACAGCCCCAAAGCTGATCCCGTCTGCACATAAAAACACCCCCTGCAAAAGCTTATGCAGGGGGTGTGTGAAATTATCCGCCCAAGTAGGCCTTGCGGACCTCGTCACTGCGTGCAAGCTCCGGACCGGTACCGCTGAGGGTAATACTGCCGGTTTCCAGCACGTAGGCACGGTCTGCGATCTGCAGAGCCTTACTGGCATTTTGCTCCACCAGCAAAATGGTGGTGCCTGCCTTATGCAGGTCTTTGATAATGGAGAAGATCTGATCCACCAAAATCGGTGCAAGGCCCATGGAAGGCTCGTCCAGCATCATCAGCTTGGGATGACTCATCAGCGCGCGGCTCATGGCCAGCATCTGCTGCTCACCGCCGGACAAGGTTCCGGCCACCTGATGTCGCCGTTCCTTCAAACGGGGGAACAGATCAAACACCATATCCAGGTCCTCTTTGGACACATTCTTCTGGGTAAACGCACCCATATCCAGGTTTTCCTGAACACTCATTTGCAGGAAAATACGCCGTCCCTCCGGCACATGGGCCAGTCCGTGACGAACCAGCTTATAGGCATCGGTATGCGAAATGCTCTCCCCCATAAAGGTGATCGAGCCGCTGCGGGGATGCATCAAACCGGAAACGGTCTTCAAAATGGTGCTTTTACCGGCACCGTTGGCACCGATCAGGGCCACAATCTCGCCTTCGTTGACCTCAAAGGACACGCCCTTAATGGCGTGAATGGCGCCGTAATACACATGGATATCATCGATTTTCAGCATGCAGCACCATCCTCCTTTTTACCCAAATAAGCCTCGATCACCGCAGGATCATCCTTGATCTGCTCCGGTGTACCCTTGGCAATGATCTTGCCGTAGTTGACCACCACGATACCCTCACAGACATTCATAACCAGGTTCATATCGTGCTCAATGAGGATGATCGCGATCTGGAATGTATCACGAATTCTGCGGATCTGCTCTGTCAGCTCCGCTGTTTCGCTGGGATTCATACCGGCTGCAGGCTCGTCCAGCAGCAGCACAGAGGGGTTGGTTGCCAATGCACGGGCAATCTCCAAACGGCGCTGCACGCCGTAGGGCAGGCTGCCGGCCTTCACATCCGCCACATCTGCCAGGCCCATGAACTCCAAAAGCTCCATAGCCTTTTTATCCGCTGCCTTTTCTGCCTTATAGTAGGACGGCAGGCGCAGCAAGGAGGAAAGGAACGAGCATTTGATATCCTTATGCATGCCCACCTTCACATTGTCCATAGCGGTCATATCCGTAAACAGACGAATATTCTGGAAGGTACGGGCAATGCCCATCCGGGTCACCTTGTGGGTGGACATTCCCTTGGTATCGATGCCCCGCAGCAAAATGGAGCCACGGGTAGGCTGGTAGACACTGGTCAGCAGGTTAAAAATGGTGGTCTTACCGGCACCGTTGGGGCCGATCAGGCCGGAGATCTCCGTAGGACCGATGGTCATATTAAAGCTGTCCACAGCGGTCAGGCCGCCGAAGTCAATACCCAGGTTCCGTACATCCAGCACAGGCAGCTTATCCGCGTCCTGCTCCCGGAGGTAGCTATAGGTGGGTACCTTCACCATTTTTTTGGAATACTCAGCCATTGGTGCCCACCTCCTTCTTATTGGTCAACTTGCCTAACCATTCCTTCAGGTTGCCGGTCACTACCTCGATGGCTCCCTTCAGCTTGGGAGACCAGGTGAAGAGCATGACAACGATGAGAACAATGGCGTACATGATCATCCGATAGTCTGCCAATGGGCGCATCAGCTCCGGCAGCAGTGTCAGGATCGTGGCCGCGATCACGGAGCCCAGAATGTTGCCCATACCGCCCAAAACCACAAACACCAGAATGTCAATGGAGGTGGTGAAACTGAACTTCACAGAGGTAACGTTAGACATACTCAGGCCGTATAACGCACCGGCCATACCGGCTAAGATTGCAGAGATTACAAAAGCCTTCAGCTTGAAGGACATCACATTGATACCCACAGATTCCGCAGCGATCCGGTTGTCCCGTATAGCCTTGATGGCACGACCTTCTTTAGAGTTGACCAAGTTCAGCACGATGAACAATGTGATCAGGATCAGTATAAAGCCTGTCAGAAATGTAGCAATGGGAGTAATGTTGACTGTGCCGCGAGGACCAGCCATAACCAGCTTGCCAGCATCGGACATATGCAGTCCTTCCTCGCTAAGAAACGCAAAATGTAACCCTTTTTCATCCATACCTACGTAAAGGTTATTGGCAATATTACGAATAATCTCACCAAAGGCCAGGGTCACGATCGCCAAATAGTCCCCTCGAAGCCGAAGTACAGGAATACCAATGATCAGGCCCATAATAGCGGCAAATATCCCGCCAAGGACCATAGAAAACACCAGCCGCAATGTAGCATCAGGAATCAGTCCCTGCAGTGCAGTGGATGTCACCGCCCCCACAAAAGCACCTACACCCATAAAGCCGGCGTGACCCAAGCTTAATTCGCCGGAAATACCCACCACAAGGTTTAATGAAATAGCCAAAACGATGTATACGCAAATAGGGATCAATTGTCCGCGCATAGCATAGGAAAGCATGCCTGCAGAGTCCAAAAGCTGCATGATAACAAACGCCACGATCACCACTGCATAGGTTGAAAATGTGGTGCGGCGTGTTTTATTGTTCCACAGGGAACGAATCGGATTATTCATGGAATGAATGTTCTTTTTCATCGCAAGCACCTCACACCTTCTCCTGAATCTGCTTACCCAGCAATCCCGTAGGCTTGACAAGCAGAACGATGATCAGCACACCGAAAACAATAGCATCACTAAATTGCGTAGAGATCAGGCCCTTGCAAAGCTCCTCGATCACACCAAGCAGGATGCCACCCAGCATTGCGCCAGGAACAGAACCAATACCGCCAAAAACCGCAGCGGTAAAAGCACGTATACCGGGCATAGAGCCAGTCGTTGGTTTCAGTGCCGGGGATGCGGAGCAAAGCAGCACACCCGCAATGGCCGCCAATGCCGAACCAATGGCAAAGGTCACAGCAATGGTACGGTTTACATTAATACCCATAAGCTGTGCGGCATCCCGGTCCTCAGATACAGCCCGCATAGCCTTTCCTGTACGGGTCTTGCTTGTAAACAGAGTCAGGCACACCATCACAACCGCGGAAGTGATGATCGTAACGATCACCTCGCCAGTGATCAGGATCTTGCCATCAAACAGATGAACAGACTCCATAGTGACCACGCTGGAATAGGTTTTTTGGGCAACGCCCCAGATTAGCTGTGCTGCATTTTGCAGAAAGTAACTAACGCCGATTGCGGTGATCAAAACAGCCAAGCTTGAGGTGCCGCGCAAGGGTCTGTATGCCAGTGCCTCGATCAGCACACCGAGCACTGTACAAACCACAATTGCCGCAAGGATTGCAACCACAGGAGGCATTTTCAGATAGATCATTACGCAGTATGATATGTAAGCACCTACCATAATGACATCACCGTGTGCAAAGTTCAGCATCTTGGCGATACCGTAAACCATCGTATAGCCCAATGCGATTATGGCGTAGATAGAGCCAATACTCAGGCCGTTGATCAAATATTGCAATACTGCCATTTCTCTTTTCTCCTTCAAACAGTCATTAACAGTCTATGACAGGGTCTTTAGACAAGCCCCTCTCATAGGCCGTCAATCGGTGTCATATTATACAGGAAATTATAAATACTGTCAACGCATAAATCTTCCCGAGGCATTCTTTTTACATCTTCCTGTAGCATTCTTTTTGGGATGGGGAGCGTTCTCCCCATCCCAAAAAGATCAAATCACTTGGATACGTATGTACCGTTCTGGACCTCAACAGCAGTGGGGACCTTGGAGACCATACCGGTCTCATCCCAAGTCATGTTTGTGCCGGTCAGACCGTTGAAGGTAGCCGTTGCGAAGTACTCCTTCAGTGCTGCGCAAGTATCTGCATTGGAGGTCTTGCCGGTAATACCCTTGGCAACACAGCCCTCGTAGATCGCATAAATCACGTCGTAGCCGTCAGCTGCGAATTGGTTGGGGGCTTCACCGCCAGACTTTTCCTTATACTTTTCAACGAAAGCAACATTGGCAGGATCATCGTTGTCAGCCGCATAAGGAGTCATCATAATCAGGCCCTCAGCCAAAGAGGTGTCGAAGTTCTCCTGCGTCAGCACACCATCCATACCGTCGCAACCCAGGAAGACAGGCTTGTAACCCATTTCGTTGGCATTGGTCAGGACCGTAACTGCCTGAGCCGCGTAGATGGGCATAAACACGATATCACACTCCGCGCTCTGCAACTGCTGCAGCTGGGTCTTATAATCCGTCGTGTTGGCATCGAAGGAGGTAACGGCAGCGATTTCCATCTGGAGTTCCGAAGCAGCATTCTCGAAGCTCTTCTTGATGCCGTTAGAGTAATCGGTAGTGGAATCGTACAAAACACCGATCTTGGTGCCCATTTTCTGGCTGTTGATCAGCTCGGCAGATGCAGCGCCTTGGTTGGGATCAGTAAAACACATCTGGAACACGTTGTCGCCAGCCTTGGGAATATCCTCGTTAGAACCAGAGGGTGTCATCATAAAGATATTGTCTGTAACAGTCTTTGGAGCAAGCGTCAGGCAGGGGCCGGTAGTAACAGCGCCGGCAAATATCTGCATATTATTGTCCATCAGTGTCGCATAGGCAGTACCTGCCTTTTCATTATCAGAAACATCGTCTTCAGACATAAAATGGATTTGAACACCGCCCTTGGCGTTGATCTCTTCCACGGCCACTTCCATGCCCCACTTTACGGCGTTGCCGTAAACAGCATTATCACCGGTAAAAGGTCCGGACAGGCCAATGCGTATTGCATCACCCTTATCGGATGCGTTGCCGCCTGCATCGCCGCCGCAGCCGGCGAACAGACCTACGACCATCATAACGGCCATAACAAATGCGAATAACTTTTTCATAATCTTTTCTCCTTTTTTGAAATGCTTGATTATATAAAGAAGCGGCTGCTCTTACAACAGCCGCTTCCTCATTACAAAAAACGGCTTTTTACATCCCTAAAATCAAAATACCCAGCAGGGATACAAACAAAATGGACACCGCGCATAGAGCAGTGTCCAACAAAACAGCAATACGGGCGCAGGAAGTAGCCACGGCAGAATAACCGCAGCAGCTATTGGAATTGGACATCATGTTGAAGCTGTGCATCATAGTGGTTACCTCCTGTAAGATTTGAGCCTATTGTATCTCAGCGGCGCACATTTGTCAACGGCGCAAATACACCAAATTAGGCAGCAGGATATGCACTGTTTTTGTATAAACCATACAAATGACAAAATTTTCGGTTGATAATCCGCAGGATCACAAAAGAAAACGGCCGATTTTCATGGCCGTTTTCTTGTTATTTTGCATAATCAGTGATCCAGCACTTCCTTGCAGGCAGTCAGAACAGCAGAGGCGATCGGCACACAGGTTGCACGGCCATAACCGCCTTCTTCCACGCACACGATAAATGCCAGCGGATATTTCGCATCCGTGACAAATCCGGCAAACATAGCGTTTGACGCTCTGTCTCCGTCCATTTCTCCTGTGCCGGTCTTGGCGCAGACCGTCAGTCCGGGGAAATTGTCATCACCGTATTTGCTCAACACATTGTTGCGCATATATTCCTGCACGATCTGCGCCACTTCCGTACTCATCACACGCTGTGTATATTGGGTTTTTGCCTGATAGCCGGACAGTCCGTTTCCTACCTGCTCCACAACATAGGGAACCGCACCCTCTCCCCCACCGGCAATGGCGCCCATCAGGGTCAGAAAGCTGCAGGGGTTTACCAGGTCTGTATACTGGCCGATGGCACTCCAGGCAAGGTTGACCGGCTCGGCAGGTGCCTGATAGTTTCCGGCCACAGTGGTGATCCCGTCAAAGCTGACAGGCTCTGTGACCCGAAGCTTTTCCACATAGTCCTGCAGCGCCTGCTGTCCCAGCAGGCCGGAAAGCTGGGCAAAGGCACAGTTGCAGGAATTGCAGAAGGCGTCCTTCAGGCTTTGGGTGCCGTGGACATCCTCGCAGGTGATTTGATCCACACCGTAGACCTGCGATCCGGAACAGACAAACTCCATCTGCTCCACGCCCTCGATCTGCTCCAGTGCCGCTGCCAGTGTAACGATCTTAAAAATAGAACCGGGGGTATATGCCGACTGGGTAAATCGGTTCATATACACGCCTTCATAGCGGCCTTCCGGATCGTTTTCCAGGTCCGGCTCATTCAGCGGATCATAGGTAGGCGTTGTGACTGCGCACAAAAGCTGTCCGGTTTTGTAGTTATACACCGCCACTGTGCCTTTGTAGCTGCCCAATGCCTCCAAAGCCGTTTTCTGCACCGATGCCGACAACGTCAGCTCCGCCACATTGCCTGCGCCACCGTAGGAATACAGGCCGTTTACCAGATCAAAGCCCACCATTTGGGAAGAATAGTTAGGCACTGCAGGCGCACTGATATTTCCGTTTTCGTCACCGATCCAATGCAGCGTAGACTTGCGAATGGCTTCGCTGGAGGAATACTCCCGCTGATCGTTCATATCCAGCAGCAAAATGCCGTCCCGGTCCGTTACCGCACCGATTCCCATATTGCCTGCGTAGTACACATGGGGCGATCCGGGGAACACCGCCCAATCCGCCGCCTGCATCACGTACTCCGTTACGAAGAAGGTCAGTCCTGCCAGCAGCAGGACCACCAAAAGGATCACTGCGCCGGCCCGTTTTGCGACTCTATTCATCCTGGCCTCCTTTTCGGCGAACAAGCTTCACAGCAAAGCTGGCGTTCTGCCGGGTATCCGCGGCTTTGATAAAGCCCAAAAGTCCCCAGGCGCACAGCATGCTGGAGCCACCGTTTGAAAGAAATGGGAAGGTCACACCGGTCAGGGGTACCACATCCACCGTTCCCAAGGCATTGAGGATCACCTGCACGATCAAGATGGCAGCAGCGGTACAGCTTCCAATGGTATAAAAGCTGCTGCGGCCCATCGCCGCACAGCGCACACTGAACAGGCCCAGTGCCGCAATGCTGACGATCAGCAGGACCACCATGATCAGCCCCCACTCCTCACCCACTGTGGCAATAACCATATCCGAGTCTGCCGCAAAGAGATTTCGCATCCAGCCCTGTCCGGTTCCCAGGCCCACAAGGCCGCCGGAAGCCATACACATCAGCGCTCTTGTCTGCTGATAGCCGCCGTCCAGCGGTGCTTCCCATATATGTCGCCAGTTGGCAAAGCGGCGCAAGGCATGGGGCGCGATCTTCAGGGCCAGCACACCGGCAAAGCCCAAGCCTGTACAGGCCAGGGCAATGGTGCCCATATTGCCGGAGCGCATATAAGCGATCACCAAAAAGGCCATAAAAAAGATCAGGGCCGTACCGAAATCGTTCATCAGTGCCAGGCAGCCGCAGACCACCACAGAATAGACGATGAACATGAAGATATTGCGTTTGGTCATGATCCGGTCCATAGCCGATGCGCCTACAAAGACAAAGCAGATCTTACTCAGCTCTGAAGGCTGCATGGAAAGGCCGCCAATGACGATCCAGTTTTTTGCGCCGTTGATCTGACGGCCAAACACCAGCGTCAGCAGCAAAAAGCCGATGCCGGCCACCGCAGCCACATAGCGCATTTGCTTTGCCCGTTCCAAATCACGCAAGGACCATCCCACGCACAAAAACAGCACAATCCCCATGACCATACTGGCAAACTGCTTGACGGCCTCTCCGGGGACCACGGTGCAGATAGATGCCATGCCCATAGTACAGATAAAAAAGGCAATGGTCTCCACTTCAAAGGAGGGTCGGCGGATAAAGCAATAGAACACAAACAGCAGCCACTGGGACAGCATAATACCGCCAAAGCCGATGAGATAATTCTGTCCGTTACCCTCTGCGCCGGTCATCAAAAAGCCGATGCAGCAAAGCACCTGGAAAATGGTCAGCATTAAAATATTGGCCACACTGGCAGAAAAACTGGATGCCTTCGTCCGAAGCTGTGCCAAATGACGGGCCTGCTTTTGGGATATCGGCTGCAAGGTCATATCCATGCCGCCAACAGTGATCACGTCCTCTTCCTTCAGGGCCCGGATGCGGACTTTTTTGCCGTTCACATAAACGCCGCCGGGACTGTCGGTGTCGGAGATGGTCCAGCTTCCGTCATCGTACCGGGTCAAAACCGCGTGGCTTCTGGACACCGTCGCCAGGTCGATCACCACATCGCTGCGCTTGCTGCGTCCGATCACATTTTCCCAGTGGGTAATGGCGTGCTTTTTCCCGTCCGCCATACACAGCCACGCCCAGATCTCAGGCTCCCGGCGAAAGCTGATCAGGGGCCAAATCGCGCGCAACAGGATCAGTAGCGCCAAAGCCGGTGCCAAATAGCGGAACACGGCAATATATACATTTACATAGGTTGGAAGGGCGTGTTGCAAGGATTCTACCAGCTCCACAGCCTCACCTCCTGACTTTTCGTAACTTTAATCCTGAAGCTGACGCAGCAGGGCGATCTCCCGTGCATAACCCGGCAGCTCATTGGGTGTCTCCAAAATCATAGGCAGCTTGCTGAGCACCGGATGATTGACGATTGCCTTGAATGTATTCTCCCCCAAATGGCCCTGGCCCAAAAGCTCATGGCGGTCTTTGTGGCTTTCATAGGGATTTTTGGAGTCGTTCAGATGCAGAGCCTTCAGCCGATTCAGGCCGATCACCCGGTCAAATTCCGCCAGCACACCGTCCAGGTCATTGACAATGTCATAGCCTCCATCGTGAACGTGGCAGCTATCCAGGCATACGCCAAGGGTGCTGTCACCAACACCGTCGATGATGGCCTTCAGCTCCTCAAAGCGTCCGCCGATCTCACTGCCCTTTCCGGCCATGGTTTCCAGCAGGACAGTCACCGGGTATCCCGGCTCCAGTGCTTTTTTCAAAGCCTTGACAATATGATCAATGCCTGCCTCCACGCCCTGGCCCACATGGCTGCCGGGGTGGAAATTATAGTAATTGCCGGGCAAGTAGGACATCCGACGCAGATCATCACAGAGCACACTTGCTGCAAATTCCCTGGCGGAAGCCTCAGCGGTACACAAGTTCATGGTATACGCGCCGTGGGCCACCAGCGGACCGAAGCCGTGCTCCCGCAACGCCTCCACTGCCCGGGCGCAATCCTGAGGGTCCTCCGGCTTGGCCTTGCTGCCCCGGGGATTTCTTGTAAAAAACGCAAAGGTGTTGGCCCCGATGGAAAGGGCAGTTTCCACCATGGCCATATTCCCTGCGGAGTTGGATAAATGACAACCGGCATAAAGCATAGTTTTGTCCTCCTGACTTTCAGATCTTTTCATTACAATACCACATTGTGCCCAAAAAAGCAATTTAATAATAAATGAACACGCCCTCTGTCCAAAGAGGGCGTGAGCAATTATTCCTTGATCTTCATCTGCGCCTGCAGGTGCATGGACAGCACCGCCAGGGAGGTGGCCATGTTCTCATTCTGTACCAGTGTATTCTTCGGCACATCCAAATGGGTGGGAGCAAAGTTCCAAATTGCCCGGATGCCGCACTGGATCAGCCGGTCACAAACCTGCTGTGCGTGCTCCTTCGGAACGGTGATGATGCCCACGTGGACATTGTTCTCCCGGCAGAATTTTTCCATATCCTCCATGGGTAAGATCGGCTTATCCTGTCCCTTGGCAGGCTGCACATCAAAGGCCGCCAGGATATTCAGGCCGTAGGCTTCAAAGCCGGAGTATCCCAGCAAAGCCTGACCTAACTTGCCTGCGCCAACCAAAATGGCATCGTTGGTATTGTCATAGCAAAGATACCGGCTGATGGTCTCGATCAGTTCCAATCGAGGGTAGCCGATCTTGGGCTTTCCGGCATTGGAGACCACTGCCAAATCCTTCCGGACCTGGACTTCACCCATGCCCAGGGCATTGGCAATACAAGTAGCGGAAATATGGGACGGGCCGTCCTCCGGCAGACTTTGCAGATAAGAAAGATAGCTGGGCAGCCGTTTGAGTACTGCTTTGGAAAGAGCGCTGCGCTTCATGATCTGTCTCCTCGCTTTCGATACGGTTTTTTATCGATATTATTTCTGTATCGATTATAGCACCGTCTTCCAAAAAAAGCAAGTCCTACCTTTAAACGCAGCTTGTCTGCCGCAGCAGCTCCTTACGCAAGCGTAGCATGATCCGCTTTTCCAGCCGGGATATGTAGGACTGGGATATTTCCAGCTTTTGGGCAACCTCCTTTTGTGTCAGCTCCTTTTGTCCGTTCAGACCAAAGCGCATGGTCACGATCTGCCGTTCACGCTCCGGCAATTCCTTCACCGCCTGCCGCAGCAGGCACAGGTCCACATCATCCTCCATAGGACGTAGGATCACATCCTCTTCCGTACCCAAAATATCCGACAAAAGCAGCTCATTCCCATCATAATCCATATTGATTGGCTCGTCCAGGGATACCTCATTTTTTTGATTGGCAATTTTTCGAATATGCATCAAGATCTCATTTTCAATACACCGGGAGGCGTAGGTCGCCAATTTGATATTTTTATCCCGGCGGTAGGTATTGATACCCTTGATCAGGCCGATGGTGCCAATGGAGATCAGGTCTTCGATGTTGACCCCGGTGTTTTCAAACCGCCGGGCAATAAATACCACCAGGCGTAGATTTCGTTCGATCAAAAGCTGGCGGGCATCCTCATCGCCCTGCTCCAATGCCTCCAGTGTCTGCTGCTCCTGCTTTCCCTTAAGCGGTGCCGGCAGCACGTCCGCGCCGCCAATATAATAGATCGTCCCAACACCCACCGCGCACAGTCTTTTCATAAGCATTTGCATTTTTTCCTTCATACCGTTCCTCCAATCAAAGCCTGATATGTTCCGTTCCCATCCAGCACCTCCGGCGCAAAGGCCACCAGGGCACTTCCCTTTTTCTTTCCGATTTTTGTATACTTTAGCTGCAGTGCCAGCAAAAAGCGGCCGGATTGATCCACCGTCCGGTAAGGAATCAGCCGCAGCCCGGGAATGGCTCCCAGGGCATCCACAGGCTGCTGAAGCTGCTGTTTTGTCAGCCCTGTCAACTGCCTTGCCACATCCGCGCCGACCACCATCACGTATTTTCCGGTGACCGGGTCACGGAGGGTATTGCCGGTATCATGCAGTGCCGTCAGCTTTAACTGATGGGTTCCATACTGCAATTCCACCGGAACGAACCGGCGCAGCGCTTCCCCACTGCGATAGATCAGAAAGCATCCCACACAGAGCACTGCCGCCCACAGGATTTCCATCAGTGCGGTTGCACCGCCTGCCAGGGCGTCCAGCGCCAGCCGCAGCAAACAATACATACCGCCCCGCCGCAGCGCCCCGGTGCCGAATCCAAAGGCAGCCATTGCTGTCAGGGCGATGCTGACCACGTACCAAAACCGATGCTCCAAAAACCACAGCCGTTCCACCGTGCAGGCCGCGGCATACAGGCTGCTGAGCACCGCACCAAGGAGTGGACCTAACCAGCCGCTGTCTGATTCTGTATACCGCGCCACAGCGAACAGCAGTAAAAAAGTCACCAAAAAGTTCAAAACAATTGCAAGTTTCATGTAATTCGCCACTTTTTTACCTCCTTGATGTTCGGTGCTTTCAGTATATCCGGCTCATGCCCAAAAATCCGTCGCAACGGTGTCCGGGTCTTGTCCCAGAAAACGCCCCTTCCCCACTGCCCTTCTGCCCGGACCTGCCGGGAAACAAAAAATCCGGCAGATGAATTACTCAACTGCCGGATGTATCTGTCGATATGTTTTCTTGTCTTACAATTTGCCGAATATTCTTCTCTGCCTTAAACCGGGCTACCATGATCTCATGGCCGCAGCCGGTACACCTGAGGCGAAAATCCGCACCGGTGCGCAGCACCTTCCAGTTTTTTTCACCACAGGGGTGAGCTTTTTTCATCACCAGGATATCCCCTACCTGCACATCCATTATTTCTCCCCCTTTACGGCATCCCAGTACTGCTTTGCCGCCTGTTCCACCTTGTTGGGACCGTAAGCATAGTACCGGGCGTTTTTCAGGCCGTCAGGCAAATATTGCTGTGCTACCCAATGACCGGGGTAATCATGGGGGTATTTGTAGCCCTGTTCCCGTTCCATGGTATAGGTATCGGCGTGGACATTCTGCAAATGTCTGGGGAAATCTCCCCCTAAGCCTTTTCGCACATCCTCCAGGGCCATATCCAGTGCAATGTGGCCGGAATTGGACTTGGGAGCCGTAGCCATCAGCACTGCCGCGTCTCCCAGGGGGATCCGGGCCTCAGGCATTCCCAGCATCAGGGCCATATCCACGCAGGATTTGACAATGGGTAAAATCATGGGATAGGCAAGGCCCACATCCTCGGCTGCGATCACCATCAACCGGCGGCAGGCAGACTGCATCTGTCCAACCTCCAAAAGCCGTGCCAAATAGTGACAGGCTGCATCCGGGTCTGAGCCACGGATGGATTTTTGCAGTGCGGACAGCAAGTCATAGTGGTTATCTCCGTCCCGGTCGGCACGCATGGCGCTTTTTTGGGAAACTACCTTGGCATCTGCCAGGGTCAAAAGCAGCTTGCCCTCCGCAGGTACACCGGCGGAGAACAAAACCTCCACCGCATTCATAGCCTTGCGGATATCTCCGCCGCAGGCACCGGCAATATATTCCAGCGCCCCTTCCTCCGGAGCTGCCTGCAAGGCTGTGCGCTGTTCCAAATAGGAGACCGCGCGGCGGATGGCCTGCAGCACCGCATCACTGGAGATCTGCTTAAACTCAAAAACCGTGGACCGGCTCAGGATGGCGTTGAATACATAAAAGTACGGATTTTCCGTAGTGGAAGCGATCAGCGTGATCTTGCCGTTTTCAATATGCTCCAGCAGGGACTGCTGCTGCTTTTTATTAAAGGACTGGATCTCATCCAAATACAGCAGCACCCCCTCCGGGGCCATCAGGGTATCGAGCTGGGCAACGATGTTCTTAATATCCGCAGTAGAGGCTGTGGTGGCATTGAGCTGATATAAGGTCCTGTTGGTCTGCTTTGCAATGATCTTAGCCACGGTGGTTTTGCCCGTTCCGCTTGGACCGTAAAAAATCATATTGGGGATATTGCCGGACTCTACCAAACGCCGCAGAATAGCTCCTTCACCCAAAATATGCTCCTGACCGTACACCTGGTCCAGCGTTTCCGG
This sequence comes from Oscillospiraceae bacterium, assembly GCA_017435615.1. Classification (GTDB taxonomy): domain Bacteria; phylum Bacillota; class Clostridia; order Oscillospirales; family Oscillospiraceae; genus Faecousia. The sequence continues at coordinate 53,320 of JAFSET010000076.1, forward strand.
CCGCAGCAGGTCTGCCAAAGGCTGATACATACCACCCCTCCTTTCAGATTTTTCTATTATAGCACATCCTTTTCATAATTGCACCTGATATTTGAAAAAAATCGAAAAAGCTTCATTGCGCACACAAAGGGACGGTTCCTTACGTAGTACTACACCAGGAACCGTCCCTCTGTTTAGATACTGATTATGCTTCTATCTGCCGGACAAAGGCCGGTTTGTCCGCGGCCTTATAAAATGCCGAGCCGGCCACCAGTACATTGGCGCCGTTTTCTTTACAGATCACACCGGTTTCCAAATCCACGCCGCCGTCTACCTCCAGATAGCACTGGGGATTGACTTCATCGATCATCTGACGCAGCTTCTTCACCTTCGGCATCATATCCGCCATGAACTTCTGTCCGCCAAATCCCGGCTCCACAGTCATAACCAGCACCAAATCCACCATAGACAGGTAGGGTGCGACCGCTTCGGCCGGTGTCTTGGGTTTTACCACAATACCGGGCTTTACACCCATTGCGCGAATCATTTCCAATGCCTTTTTGGTATTTTCGGCGGTGTCCGCCTCAACATGGATGGTCAGAATATCCGATCCGGCTTTGCAAAATTCTTCCACATAACGGATGGGTCTGTCGATCATCAAATGTACATCCAGCACCAAATCGGAAAAGCCCCGGATTCCTTTCACTGTGGAGTAGCCAAAGGACAAATTGGGCACAAAATGTCCGTCCATAATATCAATATGCAGCCATTTTGCGCCATTTTGCGCTGTTTGGGTCAGATCACGCTGTAAATTCATGGCATCCGCTGCCAGGATCGAGGGAGATAAAATAGCCATCGTTATGCCTCCTTAAAGTGCTTTATTGTTCAGCCGTTCCCCTACCGCACCGCCGGGGTGGATCAGGGCAAATTGCTCGGCTTGGTATCCTGTGTGTTCGATCATTGCCGCCTGCAATGCGTGGAAGATCACGCAAAGGGCTGTGGTGCTGGTAGTGCCCTGGGCGTTCCATTTATCTGTTTCCCGGTTCACATACTGCTTGAGAACCACATCCGCAGCCTGGGCCAGCGGAGACTCCAAATTTTCTGTGACGGTGATAATCGATACGCCTTTAGCCTTGCAAATATCCACGATCGGCAGCAGCTCCCTGGTCTTGCCGCCACGGGACGCAAATACCATCACATCCCCCTTTTGGAGAAAGCCGGTGGCGCCGTGAACCGCCTCTGCCGGGGAAATAAACCGGGCAGGACGCTCAATGCAGCACATCAAGTGAGCAAAGTGCTGACAGATAATGCCGCTGTGACCGCTGCCGGCCGCACCGATCCGGGGTGCTGCGCACAGAAGCTCCACAGCTTTTGAAAACTGTTCCTCGTCCACAAAGGACTTCATTTCACGAATACAGGCTTCCTCGATATCATAGGCTTCTTTGGCCGCCTGCAATGCTTCTTTGGAAATCATAAGACTCCTCCTGATCTGTTACTGTATGTAGCATACTATTTTTGCTTCTATATTTCAAGTCGCATTTTTCACAATTTGTGTTTAAATCGTCTGTAGTTTGCACTTTTTTATCGCAATAAAAAATGTTCCATCCGGAAATGTCAAAAACGGTTGACGCACCAAAAACCCTTTGATATAATAGCCCCGGCTAAAAGCATTTATAAAGGTTTTAAGGAGGAATTTACTATGGAATTGACAATGATTCAAAAAGAGCTACAATTGCAGTCCCGGGGTTGGATCCCCACCTTCCACGACATCTCCATCGATGTGCACAAGATCGTTGAGGAGTCCGGCATTAAGAACGGTACAGTTTCCGTGGTCTCTCACCACACCACCTGCTCCGTTATGATCCAGGAGTGCTCCCACGACTTTGACTCCTTCGATTTGGAGTATCTGCAGCACGATTTGCTGGACATTATGCGGAAAATGATCCCTGACTATGTGAACGAAGGCGACTACCGTCACCCCGGCCCTGTTCACGCACAGTTTGGCCGCTATGTGGATGAGCCCGGCAACTTTACATCCATGAACACCGACGGTCACCTGCGCAGTGTCTTCTTCGGCCGCAGCGAGACTCTGACCATCAAGGACGGCAAGCTGGATCTGGGCGAATTTGCTCACATCTACTTCATCGACTGGGACCACGTTCGCGCACGCCCCCGTCAGGTCAACCTGACCCTGTTCGGCACCACCGAGGATGTGGGCGACCGCAAGTACAACGGCGGCGAGGTGATCAACACTCTGCGTAAGTTCCCTGCAGAGGAAAAGGCCTATATGGCTCAGTACGACGAGTGGAAGATTCGCTAATCCCATACATAAAAATCCTGCGGCTGCAATCAGCCGCAGGATTTTTTATACAACAATTATGATTTCAGGCGTGGTCTTTGCAAGGACGCCACTATATTTCTGCGCTGTTTCTCCCAAATATATATCGTACTCTCCTAAAAACCCGTTAAACCGGACCTGGCCATTGACATCGGTCACTGCTTCAATTTCCGTATGCCACTTGTTCTGTATCAGGTCCTTCAGCGTATAATAAGCAGGCTTTGGAGTCATATCGAAGCGCAGCAGGCCGCCGTAAAACCGGTTCTCTCCCACCTTCATATTGCCCTGAGAAGCACCGATCACCTCCGGATCGTTAGAAGGTACATAGGCATACCCGTCCACCAAGTTCCAATAAATGATCTGCTCCACATTGGGATGGGCAAACCAGGTAGTGTACAACCCCTCCAGCAGTTCTGCCTGGATCTGCTCATTCTCCGGTTCCGGTCCGGCAGCGGATATGGTGACCTCTGTAATTTGAAGGGGTTTCCCAAATCGGCTGTACAGGTCCAATCTGCTGAGTATCTTTTTAGGATTGTACATCACCGGACTCATACGCTTATATTCCGTAGAAATCATATCCTTACTGGTCAGAGCGTGGAACTGCATACCGATGGCATCAATGCGACAGCCTTTCAACAGCAGATTTTCAACGTATGCATAATAAATATCCGTTACTCTGCCTCGTTGCAGCCAGCTTTCATTCACTGCCTCGTTGATCGCAATTTGATTGCCGGAAAAGTATTTTTCTGCCATTTGATAACACCAGGTAAGGTATTCCGGATCTTCATAGAAGCTCGTGACATTCATCCCTTCCGGCCAATTCATTTCATTGGTCACTTCAATGGTGCGAATTTCGCTCCCGTAACGCTCAGATATTTCCTGATACCGGCGTTCCAGCTCCTGTTTAACAGTTTCCACTGGGAGATCTTTCAGCCATTTTGGAAATTGGAAATCATAGGCAAGTGCGTGTTCCCGCGGCTCGATACCATACTGTCGGCAAAAGTCCATGCACCGGTCAATCGGCGGACGGCGGTACATGGGACTGCTGCCCTTTTTATACCGCAAATGCCCCTTCTCCGGCTCTGTGGCATTCCAATAAAAGGGAAGGGTCGCCATTGTAAAAACTTCTGAAAAGTACTTTTTATACAGTTCGTTTTTTAAGTCACTTTCCATTTCATCCAGCATAAATAAATTTGCACCGAATTTACATTCGTGCTTTTTGTGGACAAGCTTCACGGAAACACCAGTCACAGGATTTCCGGCGGCATCCAGAATTCTTAATACGCCATCGCCCTTTCTGTATTTTTCAATGTTTTTTTCCAGCAATTTTTTGGTTTCCGGATCACGCAGATGCTCCAGACACTTTTCTCTTTCCCTCACGGTATTGCCCCCTTCTGTATAGATGACTTATATATACCACAGTTTTTGGTGAATAGATACCGCCAAAACGATAAAGAATGTTGACTTTTCGAAACTACACAATGTATAATGTAACATAATCAGGTGGTGAGTTTTATGCTATTTCAGCAAGATGCATTGGCTTTTCAGCTTTTTGATGTACTGCACCTTCAGCAAGGTTATTCCAAAACCCGAAACACCAACAGGCACTATGATGCCCTTTCTTTCCGGCTACGATCAGACACTGTGATCGATGACGGGAAAACTGTTTCCCATCTGAAAGACGGCTCTATTGCCTACTTCCCATCCAATTTTGAATACACTCGGATCGCTAATCACGATGATTTGATCGTTGTGCATTTTAAATGTTTCAATTTTACTGGCAGCGGTTTTTCCCACTTTCCGCCCAAAGATCCCCCTTCTTATGAAGTACTTTTTCAACAGCTTTTAGATGTTTGGAACCAAAACGAACTGGACCGGCATTATCAATGCTCCGCTATTTTTTGTCAGATCCTATCCAAAATCTACAAAGAAAACCTTCCTGAAAGAATTTTACAAACAAAAATCGAGCCATCGATACGCTATATCCGTCAAAATATGTTAAACCAAGATTTTTCGCTGACAAAAGCTTCCAAGCGTTCCTATATCAGCGACGTGTATTTCCGTAAACTTTTTAAAGAAGCTTATGGGATTTCCCCAAAGCAATATGTCATTCAGCACCGGATCCAACACGCCGCATCTCTCATTCTATCCGGTTGTTGTCCTCTGCAGGAAGTTGCCCAGCGGTGCGGTTACAGTGACTATAAGCACTTCACAACGGAATTCAAACGCATAATGGGTATTTCTCCTTCTCATTACGAATATAATCATATTTCATTATTATAAGGGAGTAAAAAATGAAAAATATCAAGCATTTTATTTGGGATTTCGACGGCACATTGGCTGACAGCTATCCCAATCTCATTCGGTATATGCAGCAGTCTCTTGCAGACTTCGGAAAAACTGCAGATCCGGTAGAAATTCTGGAGAAAATGATGGAGACCGTGGGTCACGCTATCCGGTGGTACGATGCACTTTACGATCTCCCCCAATTAAGTGAACGGTTTGACTATTACCATGAGCTGGGACGAAACGATCCTGTTTGCGCCTTTGAAAATGTAACCGAAGTATTGAGCAGAATTCAGCAGATGGGTGCATACAACTACATTTATACAAACCGTGGGGAAACAGTTGACGGCATGCTGGACCAAATGGGTTTGCGTAGTTACTTCAGAGAGATTGTCAAGGCAGGAGACCCGGAATTTGAATTCAAACCCTCTCCCAGGTCTATCCTGTACTTGATGCAAAAATACGGCGGAACACCGGACAACACCGTTATGATCGGAGACCGGAAATGTGACTTGGAATCCGGCTACCTGGCCGGCTGCAAAACAATTCATCTGCAGACCCCCTCCGTTTTGCAGTATCCCCCCTGCAACTGGCGCATTACAAATTACCAGGAAATGTTGGATAAATTACAGTAAACAAACAGCGAGTCGGTTTTCAATTTGAAACCGACTCGCTGTTATTATATAGAATAAATTCCGTCCATTTCTGGTTTTCGATATGATATTTTTGAAAATAGTAGTCAAATGATATCATTTCCATAAAGCAACCTTTGGGGAGAACTTGAACGAAATACTTGGATTTTCGGGACAGATCGTGCGATTCATCTCGTAGCATCTGTTCCCTTTTTCTTTTTGACGCCCTTACAGTTTCTGTTGACAAAAATATATACTTCGTGTTATGATGTATGTCGCATAAGGAGGTATGGTATGGATACTCAGTTAAAACGAGGTCTTTTAGATGTATGTGTGTTGGCTGCGATTAAAAGCGAGGATTCATATGGATATAAGATCATCAAAGATATGATGCCGTATATCGAACTTTCTGAATCCACCTTATATACCATTTTAAAACGCTTAGAAACTGCAAATATGCTGACCGTCCGCACCACAGAACATGGTGGCAGACTTCGGAAATATTACCGGATAACCGGATTGGGACTGAAACGCATTGAGGATTTCAAGGATGAGTGGAAAGAAATTCTGTCAATATATCGATTCGTAACTAGGGAGGACAATGAAAATGAGTAAACAAGAGTTTATTGAGCAATTACGCAAGGGCCTGGCGGACCTCCCCCGGGAAGACATTAAGGAACGCTTAACATTTTACAGTGAAATGATAGATGACCGAATGGAAGAAGGTATTACGGAGGAGGATGCGGTTAGCAGGATTGGACCAGTCGATACGATTATATCTCAGATCAAGGCAGATATCCCACCTGCCAAACTCGTAAGAGAAAGTATCACGCCAAAGAAGCAACTAAAAACATGGGAAATCATACTTTTGGTGCTCGGCTCTCCAATTTGGCTTTCTCTTCTGATTGCGGCATTTGCTGTAATTCTTTCGCTTTATATTTCGTTATGGTCTGTGGTAATTTCCTTGTGGGCTGTTTTCAGTTCACTTATTGGCTGTGCGTTTAGCGGTGTGATAGCAGGAATTATCTTTGCTTGCAGCAACAATGTTCTTTCGGCTATTGCTATGCATGCTGCAGGAATCATCTGTGCCGGACTTTCCATTTTTATGTTCTACGGATGCAAAGCAGCAACAAAAGGCACTTTGATACTTGCAAAGAAATTTGTTGCGTGTATTAAAAACTGCTTTCATAAAAAGGAGAATGTGTAATGAAAAAATCAACAAAAATATGGATGACCATAGCAGCTTCTTTTGTGTTGGTTGCGGGTATCATTTTCGGAGGTGTGATGACGATGCTCAAATGGGATTTTACGAAATTGTCAACGGTTAAATATGAAACCCATGATTACGAAATTGCTGAATATTTTAATAACATATCGATTATAACCGATACAGCCGATGTTGTATTTATACCTTCTGAAAACCAAAAAACATCCGTTGTCTGCCACGAACGAGAAAACAGAAAACATTCGGTTGCGGTGCAGAACGGTAATCTTGTAATCGAGATTGTTGATACACAAAAATGGTATGAGTATATCGGTATAAACATCGGCAAGCCGAAAATAACAGTATATATTCCGCAGGACAAATACGGTGCTCTTTTTGTAAAATCCACTACCGGTAATATAGAAATACCCAAAGAATTCAAATTCGAAAACATTGATATCTCGGAAAGCACAGGCAATGTAACGAACTATGCTTCCGCTTCGGAAAATATCATAATTAAGACAAGTACAGGCAAAATTCGTGTAGAGAATGTATCCGCAAACACACTGGATCTTTCCGTTTCAACGGGTGGGATTACGGTTTCTAATGTAACCTGCGAAAATGATGTTAAAATTTATGTTTCTACCGGGAAGACGAATCTGACTAATATCGAGTGTAAAAATGTCGTGTCGGAAGGAAACACTGGAGCCATATTCTTGGAAAATGTTATTGCAGCAGAGAATTTTTCTATTGAAAGAAGTACAGGTGATGTAAAGTTTGATAGTTGCAATGCTGCCGAGATTTTTGTCGAAACAGATACTGGTGCTGTCAGAGGCAGCTTGCTTACTGACAAGATATTTATTGTTCAGAGTGATACAGGCAATGTGGATGTCCCAAAATCGGTAGCCGGTGGAAAATGTGAGATCACAACCTCAACCGGTGATATTAGCATAAGCATAAAGCAGTAAACAAGCCATATCTTTTAGGTTATTATAAAACAGGTGGACCGGTCAACCTGTTCCAAACAACAAACCCCCGGCCTTTCGGTCGGGGGTTTGTCTTCGCGTTACCTATCTTCCCAGGGAGTGACACGAGCGCTGCCAGTGGCGGATGAAGCGAGGTGAGCGAGTGGCAGTGATCAGCAGATGACGCAGCCGCCCCGAAAAGGAAACTGATGGACCCGCAAGACATGAGGGCATAAGAAAAGCCTCGACTTTTCAGTCGAGGCTTTGTGTTCGCGTTACCTATCTTCCCAGGCAGTCGCCCGCCAAGTATTGTCGGCGTACATGTGCTTAACTTCTGTGTTCGGGATGGGAACAGGTGGACCCACATGACAATCAACACGAACTCATTTGGATGGCTGTTAACCA